>DAOVGK010000050.1 GCA_030672445.1 Candidatus Aerophobota bacterium | reverse complement strand
CCACTGTGAATGCCCATGTTGATATGATTTATCCCAGGATGAAAGTCATTGGTTATGATCTAGCTGGTAAGATAGGTGATCTGGAAGTTTGGGGAGAGGTTGGCTATTTTATTTCCCAGAAGATTGAGCAAGAAATTATTTTACCAACGGGAGCAACTAAGAATAAAATCTTAAAAAACCCCTATGTTAAATACACAGTGGGCAGTGAGCATACCTTTAAGAATGGGATCTACCTTAATGCGCAGTTTTGCCACGGGTTCTCTGATGAAAGAGAGAAAAGCTTGAGTAATCTATTATTGGCAAAAGTTGCGAAAAAATTCTTTCATGATAAAGTAAAATTGATTCTTCGTAACATTGTAGAAATTGAACCGGAGAGAAAAGATGACCTGGTATCGAGTTTGGTGATTTCCCCTGAAATAGTCTATTATCCTACTAATGCTACCGAGATCCAATTAGGATACTATTTGATCGAGGGTAAGCGAGATAGTAAGTTCGGACAATTCAGAAAAAATGATGAGATATATCTGAAATTTAAATATATTTTTTAACGAAAACTAGCAAATATTGAAAGAAAATGATTATTCTTTTGGTGATTGGATTGGCGGTTGTGGCATTGATGGCATCAAAATTCTGGACCGTTTTCATCGGTGCTGGATGGAGTCCCACCCCCTTACCTACTGTGAGAAGAATGCTCTCCTTAGCTGAGGTCAAGCCCAAAGACATCGTCTATGATCTGGGATGTGGGGACGGAAGGATTATAATCATGGCTACCAAGGAATGCGGCGCTAGATCCATAGGCATAGAAGCCGATCCTTTCCGATGCCTTTATACCTGGGTGAGGATAATGATCTCAGGGTTAAGCAAGAAAACAGGTCTTATCTGGGGGGATTTTTTTCGCAGGGATTTAAGTGAGGCAAGTGTAGTTACTCTTTTTTTGTCTCAGAGTGCCAATAATAATTTAAAGAGAAAGCTGAGTCACGAACTTAAGCCTGGAAGCCGCATAGTTTCCTACTACTGGACTTTTAATGGTTGGAGACCCAAAAAAGTAGATAGAAAATTCGGAGTATATCTCTATGAAATTGGTAGTGAAACTGATGCTTGACTCGGGAGCTCTGGCATTGATTTTTAAAAATGCCTATGTCCTCGTTTTTTGGTCTTCATCCAAAAACTGAGGGATGGGAAGAAGCAACAGACGTGGAGTATTGACAGAGTAAGGCTGTTTGCTATACTGAAAAGTAATTAATTAATCACTTCGAAGGAGGGAGAAATGAAAATAAAAGAGGACTTCAATGTGACTAAATCAATATCGGCTTTAATAGCCAGAACACAATTAGGCCAAATTCTTGAAAGGGTGTCTAAAAACAAGGCCCGATTTTTGATAAGCAAAAGAGGGGAGGCCAAAGCAGTAATCCTGGGAGTGGAAGATTACCTAAAGAATATTGTGAAGCAGCCAGAAGCATTAACCAGGCTCCAAAAACAGGCAGAAAAAGCTGGGATGAACAAATTAACTTTAGAGGAGGTAGACCGAGAAATTAAGGCCTTTAGATCAGGCCGGTAATTTCATGTTCAAAGCAGTCTACGATACTAACCTAATAGTTTCAGCAGTCCTTCATAAAGATAGACTCCCAGCCTCACTTTTGTCTTTAGCTTTAGAAGGTAAAGTGAGGCTTTTTGTATCTGAAGAACTTCTGCGAGAATACGAAGGGGTTCTTAAAAGACCAAAGTAGTCAATCCTCAGGAATTTGCCACTTACTTTATGACAAAAAAATAAAGCCGATGAAGATTAGACCTCTATCCTATCCCGCTTACTTAATGATCGCCTAATGATTACAGCATTATTTTTGCTTCCAAAAGCCCAACAAAAATAAAACGAAAACATCCCTCAAGTGCTACGAATAACTTTTCACAACACAATCTTTCACATCATTAATCGAGGCAATGGGAAGCCAGAAATTTTCTAAAAAATAATCACGTCCCCTTTTCGGTC
Organism: Candidatus Aerophobota bacterium; assembly: GCA_030672445.1. The sequence continues at coordinate 6,414 of DAOVGK010000050.1, read as the reverse complement.
CGAGTTGGCCACGGTAGTAGTTGAGCTGATGAATCTTGACTGTCAAGGGATTGACAAGTGAAAATATTTTGTTATAATAAATTTGACAATTGAGAATATTATTTTATAATAAATTTTAATACATCAATTATTTTAAGGCGCGATGGGAGGTTAAGATGGGGGAGGAGATCAAAGAATATGTTAACCAGGTGATTGCTCTCCTACCGGACCTGGCAAAGGCCTTCCGGACAGATGAACCTCAGGAAGTTCTCCATATAGATATAAGCTTTCCTGAGATCTTTGTTCTTAGGCAGCTCTCTTCAAACAAGGAGCCTACCATGTCAGAGTTAGGTAGAAGCATTTCTATGGATCTAAGCACTCTCACTCGTATGGTGGATAAATTGGTAGAAAAAGAGTTTGTAGTTCGAAAGCGTGATCCAGAGGATAGACGAATGGTAAGGGTAGCTATAACGGCTGAGGGGCGAAAGATAATAAGTAGGTTTGAGGAGCAAAAAAAGAAAAAGATAGAATCTATCCTAAGGCAAATGACTTCTCAAGAGAGAAAGGATATCTTAAACATATTCAAGACCCTCCATGCGAGAATTTACGGAAAGGCAAGATAAGAGTCTGTTTATGAGAAAGAGTTTCTAAGCAGTGAAGGAAAGTAAAAGGGTGAAAGCTCATAAAAAAGGAGGAATTAAAAAGGATGTGTAATTACAGGGCAGGAAAGTGGGGTATATTCCTTCTTTCATCGATCTTGTGCTTGATTAGCTTTCCTGGCTGGGGTAGAGCAGAATCCCTTGCTTTAGAGGAGGCTATAAGAGTAGCCCTGGCTAATAACAGAGAGATTCTCGTAGCTAAGGAAAAGATCGAAGAAGCAAAACAAAGGATAAAAGAGGTTAAGGCGGGGTACTTTCCTACCATAAATTTAGGTGGTACGTATACTCACTTGAATGAAGCCCCTTCTATGAGTGTGCCTGGTTATGGGAGCATAGAGATGGGAAAAGCAAACAATTATTTGTCTAAGCTTTCCATTAACCAACCACTTTACACCAGCGGTCGTTTAAACTATGCCAATAAAGGGGCCGGTCTATATTATGAGAAACTACAGGAAGATCTGAAGAACACCCAAAATAAGATTACTTTTCAGGTTAAAAAGGCTTTTTATGCAGTTCTTTTAGCTCAAGAGAATGTGGAAGTCACCGAAAAGGCTCTGGACCAGGCTAAAAGGCACCTAGCCGTGGTAGAGGACTTCTTTAAAGTAGGAGTGGTTTCGAAATTTGATCTTTTAAGAACTCGGGTAGAGGTAGCCAATCTTAGGCCTGATTTGGTTCAGACGAGGAATAACTTACGCCTGTCTCAGGAGAACCTGGCTAATCTGCTCTCTTTTCCCTCGACTTCCCTGAAATTGGAAGGTGAACTCTCCTTCGAACCGCTGAAAATAACTTTAGAAGAAACCATAGATAAAGCTTCGAAGGAGAGAGGCGATCTAAAAAGCTTCAAGCTCCAGAAAGAGATGTTAGAGGCTGCTCTCAAGCTAACTGAGGCTCAGAATAAACCCACCTTAGCCCTGGTGGGTAATTATCAGTATCAAAATCCTTCTCGAGGAGAGAATAAATGGGGAGAGGAGTGGAATCTTAATCTGGTGTTATCTATACCCTTCTTCGATGGATGGGCAAATCGGGCAAGAGTTGCTCAGAGAAGGTCCCAGGTTAAACAAATTAACCTCTCTCTTGAGCAACTGGAGGCCGGAATAGACTTGGAAATCAAGAAAACTTTTTGGGATCTGGAGGCATCTGAGGAAAGAATCTATGCCCAAAAAAAGAACATTGAGCAGGCAGAGGAGGCTCTTTCCATTGCCGAGGTTCGTTACAAAAGTGGAGCCATTACCAATCTGGAAGTTCTGGATGCTCAACTGGCCCTAACCAGGGTGAGACTTGGCTATCTCAAGGCTTTATATGATCACAATGTGGCTATGGCAGAGCTAGAGAAAGCAATGAAATAAAGAAGGAGGTTCTTAATGTGCCGTAAAATAGTTTTTGTAGGGATGTTGGCTGTCATGATGTTTTGTCTTCCGGGAATATCCTATTCTCAGGAGAAGAAAGGGATTTCGGTTCCGGTAAAAGTCACGGCTGTAAAAAGGGGAGAAATCAGCCAAGAACTGTCCCTCACAGCAGATGTAGGTCCTCAAAGTAGCGTGACTATAGTTCCCAAAGTAGGTGGAACCTTGGAAGAGATAAAGGTTAAATTGGGTGATAGGGTGAAGAAGGGACAGGTTATAGCCAAAATCGAGAGCAGAGAGTTTTTGTTAGGAGTAAAGCAGGCAGAGGCAGCCTTCAGTGCTGCCAAAACTCAGTGGAACCTGGTAAGAGCGACTGCTCAGACTGAATTCTTGAGTAATCTAGAACAGGTCCAGGCTGCTCTAAAAATGGCTCAGGCAAACCTTGACAAGATCAGAAAAGGGGCCAGAAAAGAGGAAATAGAGAGGGTAGATGCGGCTTATCAACAGGCTCTGGCAAATGCGCAGACTATGGAGAAAGATCTAAATCGAGCCAGGGACAACTATGAAAAGGGAGCTATCTCCGATCAGCAATTTGACAGGGCACAGCTTCAATTCAAAGTAGCTCAGGCCGGGCTCGAGTCAGCCAAAGCAAATTTGGATTTAATAAAGAAAGGAGCCAGGGAAGAAGATATCAAGGTGGTGGAGGCGCAGGTAGAACAGACTCAAGCTCAGCTAAAGACTCTAGAGAGCCTTAAGGAGGCAAAAAGCTGGGAGGCAAAAATAAAGAGTGTTCAAGCTCAAGCTGAACAGGCTGAAGTTGCTCTGGGATTGGCTAAGATTCGTCTGGAAGATTGCACTATAAAAGCTCCTATTTCTGGAATCATCAGCAAGCGCTTTGTTGATGTAGGAGCAATGGTTGGTCCTACCCAGCCTCTGGTGAGTATTGTAGATATAGACACAGTAAAGCTCTTAACCCATGTGAGTGATGAGGATCTTGATAAAGTGAAGTTGACCCAGAAGGTTGAGGTAAAGGTGGGCACCTACCTCAATAAAAGCTATGAGGTAAAGGAAATTAACATAAATCCGGCAATGGACCCTCTAAGTAGAAAAATAGAGGTAAAAATTAACATTTCTAACTCGGATTACCTTCTGAAACCAGGAATGTTCCCCAAGATTAAATTGTGGGGAGAGCTTAAAAATGTGCTCCTCATCCCGAAGGAGGCAGTAATTAAGAAAGAAGGGGAAGAACAGGTCTTCGTTGTCCGGGATAATCGAGCCTATCTTCAGAAAGTTACTCTTGGTTTAGAGAAAGACAATCTGGCCCAGATATTAGAGGGACTCAAAGAAGGTGATCAAGTAGTCATTTCTGGTCAGACCTCTCTCAACAACGGGGATTCTGTGGTTATCAAGTAGTTATCAAAAAGAATTGTCAGACGATTTTTTAGCAGCCTACAAGAAGCACGAGACACTAAATGCTACCTCAGCAAAGGAAAAAAGGAGCCTCAGGAGCCTCCCACGGGCTTCCTGAGAAAGATGGGATAGACATTCATTCTAGATAAGGACCACTAAAAATGAGCATTTCCCGTATAGCCATCAAACGGCCTATAACTACCTTTATGGTTTTTGCTGCTATTTTGGTACTAGGAGGACTTTCTCTACAGAGATTGGCTATTGATCTTTATCCTGACATTAGCCTCCCCGTCATTGCGGTGGTCACCGACTATAGAGGAGCGGGTCCAGCCGAGGTAGAAAAGATGGTCACCGAACCCATCGAAAAGTGGGTAGCCACCGTCAATAATATAGAGCATCTTGACTCCACCTCACGCGACGGTAGTTCTCTTGTTTTTGTAAGATTCGACTGGGGAACCGACATGAATCAGGCAGCCAATGATGTGCGGGAGAAAATATCCTTTGCCGAAACGATGCTACCTAACGAGGCCGGTAAACCTTTGGTAATAAAATTCGACCCCTCTTTAATGCCAATTATGGTCTTGAGTCTGTCCGGCAGCATGGACCTGGCTAAATTGCGGCATCTTGCCGATGAGACCATTAAATATAGACTGGAACAGGTGGAGGGAGTGGCTTCGGTAAATGTTTCCGGAGGTAAAGAAAGAGAGATTCAGGTCCTGGTGGATCGGGATCGATTAGCTTCGGTAGATTTATCCCTGAGTCACCTCCTAAGTACAATTAGAGCGGAAAATCTGAACCTACCGGCTGGATTCCTGGAAAGCGGCCCTGAGGAATTTCTAGTGAGGACTATGGGGGAATTCGAAAAGGTAGACCAGATGGGGAACGTGGTCATAGCTTACCGGAATAGAACACCGGTGTATCTTAAGGATGTAGCTCAAATTAAGGACTCTTTTAAGGAAAAACGGAATGAGGTCTTTGTTAATGGAAAACCTGGCGTTATCATTATGGTGCAAAAACAATCAGGAATTAACACGGTAAAAGTAGCCACCGGAGTTCACCAGCAACTGCAGCAGTTAAGAGACAATCTACCTCCCGAAGTCCATATCGAGACAATTTTCGACACCTCAGAATTTGTCAAGGAATCTATCGCTCAACTCCGGCAGGTAGCCATTCTAGGAGGAATAATCTGTCTGGTGATTATCTTCCTGTTTTTAGCCAGCTTTCCCAGTGCCCTCATCATTTTCACCGCCATTCCCATTTCTATTCTGGTCACTTTCATTCTCCTCTATTCGGCTAATCTTACTCTAAATATCTTAACCTTGGGTGGTCTGGCTCTGGGGATAGGACTGATGGTGGATAACGCTATTGTGGTGTTAGAGAATACTTTTCGGCATCGGGAGCGAGGTGAACCGGTGAAAGAGGCGGCCATTGCGGCTGCCGACGAAGTGGGGATGGCTATCACAGCCTCAACTTTAACTACCCTGGTTGTCTTTCTCTCCCTCCTTTTTACTACCGGGATAGCAGGAATCTTCTTGAGATACATCGCCTATACTGTTGCCTTCTCTCTTTCGGCTTCGCTTGTAGTTGCTTTAACCTTGATTCCGGTACTTTCCTCTAAGTATCTTTCCATAAGGAAAGCAGAAAAAAAAGGAAGGGGAAGTTTTGCCCGAAGGATGAACGATTATGTAGAGGTGCGTTATAACATTATCTTGAATTGGGCTCTAGAACATAGAAAGACCGTGATCCTCGGCTCGCTTTCGATTTTGATAGCTGTTTTGTTTTTCCTTCTTCCTCGCATAGGAATGGAGTTTATGCCCAGGACAGATCAAGGACAAATTAACATCGGCGTGGAAACACCTGTAGGCACAAGATTAGGCATAACCAGTGAGGTGACCAAAGAGGTGGAAGAAATAGTTAAGAGGAACGTTCCCGAAGTTGAGTATATACTTACTCAGGTAGGTTCCGGTGGGGGAATGATGGGTTTCGGGGGTGAAGGTTCGAACAATGCCAGTGTAACTGTTAAGTTAGTTGACCTGGCTAAGAGAAAGAGGTCCTCCACACAGGTCATTGATAGTCTTCGCTCTATTTTTAAACAAGAACAAGGTAAGCTCGGTCTGGCTAAGATACGTTTAGCTCAAGCAGAGGAGGGTCCTCCCGGGCTTTTCGGTGGTGCCCCCGTCTCTATAGATATCAGGGGTTATGACTTAAAGGAAGCAAACAAACTGGCACACGAAATCTCTCATTTAATCGGGGAGATAAAGGGAGTGGTGGAGCCAAAAATTAGCTATGAGGTAGGTAGACCTGAGCTTCGGATATATATAAATAGAGAACTAGCCGCAACGCTGGGCATAAATACTTCTCAGGTAGCTGATGTCCTTCAGACAGCCAACGAGGGCACCGTGGCATCTTATTTCCGTGAAGGTGGTGATGAGTACAACATTTTGGTGCGACTTCGCCCCCAAGATCGTGGGAGTCCCGCTGATATCGAAAGAATTTACATTACTTCTCCTTGGGGACAGCAAATCTTACTTGACAGCATAGCTGAACTTCAACGGGTAGCTGGTCCGATAAAAATTGAGAGAAAAGACCAACAGAGAGTAGTTACCGTTTCTGCTCAGGTTAGTGGAAGAAGTCCAGGAGAGATAGATAAAGATATAAGGCCAAAGGTATCTTCTTTGGTGCTACCCCCAGAATTTTCCATAAAATACGGGGGAGAACAGGAACAAATGGCGGAGTCCTTCCAGAGCTTTTCTCTGGCTCTTGTGTTGGCGGTGATACTTGTTTACATGGTTATGGCCTCCCAGTTTGAATCTCTGCGTCATCCCTTGGTAATTATGTTTTCCATTCCTTTTGCTGTGATAGGAGTTGTTTGTGCATTGTTTCTTACCGGAACTATCTTTAGTATCATCGTCTACATAGGAATAATTATGCTGGCGGGGATCGTGGTAAATAATGGTATCGTAATGATCAGTTACATTAATATTCTCAGGGCCAAAGGAATGTCAGTGTCTGAGGCCGTACAG
>DAOVGK010000048.1 GCA_030672445.1 Candidatus Aerophobota bacterium | reverse complement strand
TCCCGTCATTGATCCAGATGTTAAACCAGAACGTATTCTTCTGCAAGGGGATGTCCCTAACCCGGCGAATGCTCCCTCCGGATGCACTTTCCATCCCAGATGCCGATATGCTAAAAAGATCTGTAGTCAAGAGGAACCTCCCCTGGAGGATATCGGCGATGAGCATTATGCAGCCTGTCATTTTGCTGGTGATTTTTCCTTAAAAGGAATAAGACAATTTTAGCAAGAATAATCTAAATAGCTTCACAAGATAAGAAATACTCCTAAAACAATCAGGCAGGAAAAAATTGGAGACCAATTCTTATTTAATCAATGTAAAAGGCCTGTGTACCTACTTTTACACCGAGGAGGGGACTGTTAAGGCCGTGGATGGAGTTGATTTAGAGATGCACCCGGGTGAGACCCTAGGCGTAGTAGGCGAAAGCGGCTGTGGAAAAAGCGTTACCGCTCTTTCCATTATGCGATTGATTCCTACACCTCCAGGAAGGATAGCCAGTGGACAGATACTGTATCGGGAAAATAAGGGGAAAAGTATAGATCTTGTCCAGTTGGACCCAAGGGGAAGCAAGATGAGGAACATTAGAGGGGGAGAAATAGCCATGATCTTTCAGGAACCGATGACCTCCTTGAATCCAATTTACACCATTGGTGATCAGATAATCGAGGCCATCGTAACCCATCAAAGTATGAGCGGAGGGAAAGCTAAAAAACACGCTATTGAGATGCTCGATCGGGTAAGAATCTCCGGGCCTAAACAGAGAGTAGATGAATATCCTCATCAACTAAGCGGGGGGATGCGCCAGCGAGCGATGATCGCTATGGCTCTTTCCTGCCATCCTAATCTTCTTATCGCTGATGAGCCTACTACCGCTTTAGACGTAACTGTCCAGGCCCAGGTATTGGAGCTAATGAAAGAGCTTCAGCAAGAATTTGGTATGGCTATTATGATGATAACTCATAATTTGGGAGTTATCGCCGAGACATCCGATAATGTAGCGGTAATGTATTTAGGAAAAATTATGGAATACGCCAGTGCTCACGATCTCTTCCACCATCCCATGCACCCTTATCTACAGGCCTTATTAAAATCTATACCCTCTATTGTAGGAAAGGGAGAAAGACTGGCGATGATTAAGGGAACAGTTCCTGATCCTTTATCCATTCTCCGGGGTTGCCGTTTCGCCCCCCGATGCTTGGAGGCTAAAAAGATTTGTCAGTCTGAAGAGGAACCTCCCGTAATTGAAGTAGAAGAAGGACATCAGGTCAAATGTTGGCTCTACGCTTAATAATATAGAGATAAGAAAGGAGTTTAATATGCCAAAAATTACTTTTATAGGAGCAGGGAGCTTCGAATTTACGAGACGTCTGGTGCGGGATATTCTCTCGTTTCCTGCCTTTGCCGACAGTACTATAGAGCTTATGGACATTGATGATGAACGTCTTTCCTTTTCCAAGAAAGCAGTGGAGAAAATAGTTGCGGCAGGGAACTATCCAGCAAAAGTGGTTGCTACTACAGATAGAAAAGAAGCTCTTGAGGATGCAGATGGAGTTGTCTCAACAATCCTTGCCGGTGGAGTCCAGGTTTGGCGAAAAGATATAGAAATCCCCAAAAAATATGGAGTTGATATAAATGTCGGCGATACCAGGGGCCCGGCCGGGATTTTCAGGGCTCTCAGAACTATACCGGTGATGCTTGACATTTGCAAAGACATAGAGCGTTACTGTCCGGAGGCTATTTTCCTCAACTATACAAACCCTATGGGTATGCTTTGTCGTGCCATGCGAAGCCAGAGCAAAGTCAAAGTAACTGGTCTTTGCCACAGCGTCCAGGGCACAGCTGAGATGCTGGCCAGGTGGATAGGTGCCCCCATGGAAGAGATTACACACCTTTGTGCCGGGATAAACCACCAGGCGTGGTTTCTTGAGTACAAATGGGATGGTAAAGACGCCTACCCTCTTATTGGAGAGGCTGTTAAGAAACCTGAGATTTACAATGAAGAGCAGGTGAGAAATGAAATGTTTCTCCATCTGGATTACTATGTCACCGAATCCAGTGGCCATAACTCGGAATACAATCCCTGGTTTAGAAAAAGAGCTGATCTCATAGAGAAATACTGCACGCATAGTACTGGCTGGAACCCTGGAGAATATGCCTTCATCCTGAAAGAATATCTGAGAAGAGAGAATACCTGGAAATCTGAAATAAAGGAATGGCTTGAGGAACCATCAACAGACCTAAAAAGAGGTAAAGAGTATGCAGCGAGCATTTTCAATGCCACAATTGGAGATGGAACCCTATATGAGTTTAACGGAAATGTTAGAAACTTTGGCCTTATAGACAATCTTCCCGAAGGCTGCTGTGTTGAAGTACCAGTGGTTGCCTCCAAGCGTGGATTTAATCCTATTTATGTAGGTCCACTGCCGCCACAGCTTGCTATTCTCAACAATATCAATGCCAGATGCGAAGAGCTAGCAGTGGAGGGTGCTGTTACCGGTGATCCAAGAATGATATTCCATGCAATTTGTTTTGATCCCTTGACGTCCGCTGTTCTAAGCCTTGCCGAAATAAGAAAGATGGTAAAGGAGATGTTCGAGGTGAACAAAAACCGGCTGCCTCAATTTAAACATTTTTGTTAGTTCGTAAATTTAAAAAGATTCGTTGGGGGCCTTCCTCCTCAATGTGCAGCTTTAAACAGGACAAACATAAACGTACAGGAGCTCGCCGTTCAGGCTGTCTTAACCGGGGACAAAGATGCGCTCTTGCAGGCAGTGGCTCTTGATCCTTTAACTTCCGGTATTCTAACCCTTGATGAGATTAAAAAAATGGTGGATGAGATGTTAAAGGCAGAAGTAAGGTACCTGCCAAAGTTTTAAGTATTTAATCAAGACCATAAAACTTCTCCCCCAATTTTTGACATTGACCCGCCTGGTCACTCCAGTTTTGAGAAAATTTTGAGGCAGCCACCTGTTACTGACATCGGCCTTCTGGAAAGGGATCTTTTAATTTGACAGGGATGGGCGGAAGTTATAAAATAACCGAAGGAGGATAGTATCTTGCACGAAGAATGCGGCATCTTCGGGATCTATAATCATCGCCAGGCAGCCAGGTTGACTTATCTCGGACTCTACGCTCTTCAACACCGGGGACAGGAGAGTGCCGGAATAGTCTCTTCAGATGGATTTAATGTGGCTGCTCATCGGGGAATGGGCTTGGTAGACGCAGTTTTTAATGACGAGGTATTAAGGTCTCTTCCTGGCCATCTGGCTATCGGGCACAATCGTTATTCGACCATGGGATCAACTAGCCTGACCAACACGCAGCCCTTGCTGGTGAGTTTTTTTGGAGAGGGAATCGCTCTTTCTCACAACGGAAATCTTATCAATTCTCAAGAGCTACGAGAAGAACTTGAATCAGGGGGTTCGATTTTTCAGTCCACCATGGATACCGAGATCATCGTCCATTTACTCACCAAGTTTGCCAAATCTCTAGGGAAAAGACAGGCTCTTTTGGAGGCTTTAAGGCGAGTAAAAGGCGCCTACTCTCTGCTCCTTCTTTCTGATCATGAACTTATTGGAGCCCGAGACCCCCAGGGATTTCGCCCCCTCGTTTTAGGCAGGTTGGGGAGGAGTTTTCTTCTGGCTTCAGAGACCTGTGCCTTTGACCTTCTAGGAGCGAAATACCTAAGAGAGGTAGCGCCGGGGGAGATGTTGGTGATAGGAAAAGAGGGGTTAAAATCTTTCTCTCTGGGGCCAAAGGAAAGAATTGCCCAGTGTATCTTCGAGCACATCTATTTTGCCCGTCCTGATAGTCTGGTCTTTGGAGAGAGTGTTCATAAGGTAAGGGAGAGATTAGGAAGGCGCCTGGCTCGGGAGAAACCATCCCGGGCAGAGCTGGTCATTCCGGTTCCGGATTCAGGAGTCTCGGCCTCCTTAGGCTACGCTCGAGAGAGCAACATTCCCTATGGTATGGGATTAACCAGAAATCACTATATAGGAAGAACCTTCATCCAGCCCATCCAGTTCATTCGGGATATGGAAGTGAAGATAAAGTTAAATCCGATACGCGACGTCCTCCAGGGAAAAAGAATTGTTCTGGTGGATGATTCTATCGTCCGAGGCACCACTTCCAAGAAGATAATTCGTCTCTTGAGAGAGGGAGGGGCAAAAGAGGTTCACTTCCGCATCTCCTCCCCCCCCATTAAATTCCCCTGCTTTTTTGGAATTGATACCCCGGTTCAAAGAGAACTCATCGCTTCCTCTCACAGTGTAGAGCAGATAAGACAAAAGCTGGGGGCAGATAGTCTGGGGTACCTGAGTTTAGAGGGTCTTTTGAGTTGCGTCAAGAATCCGAAGAATTATTGTACTGCCTGCTTTAGCGGTAACTATCCTCTCAAGGTTCGTCCCCGCACCAGGTATATATTTGAGACTAAAAGGGTGCGTTCGTAGAACAATAAAATGGAAGAGAAATCACTCACTTATCGTCAAGCCGGGGTGGATATAGAAAAAGGAGAAAAATTTAGTCAGTGGATAAAAAATAAAATCACCTCTTTCACGGGAGCCCAGGCTCTCCCTGCAAAAGGAGGATTCGCTGGCCTTTACTCCTTGGACAGATGCCCTTACAAACGTCCCGTTCTGGTGGCCACCACCGATGGAGTGGGCACCAAACTGAAGATCGCCCAAAAGTTGCATCAGCATCATACCGTGGGGATAGATCTGGTAGCTATGTGCGTAAACGATCTTCTCACCCAGGGAGCAAGGCCTTTATTTTTCCTGGATTACCTGGCCACGGGTAAACTTTCCCTATCGGTGAGCAAAGAAATTGTCAGGGGAATAATTGAGGGATGCAAGAAAGCCGAATGCATCCTTTTGGGAGGGGAAACAGCCGAGATGCCTTCATTTTATGGGGAAGGAGAGTATGATCTGGCAGGATTTGCGGTAGGAATAGTAGAAAAGGAGAATCTGGACACCGGCTCACCAATTAAGCCGGGCCATAAGATCATCGGTCTTCCCTCTTCAGGTCTTCATTCCAATGGATTCTCCCTGGTGAGGAAGATATTCTTTGAGAAAAAGAGTTATCGCCTTACCGATAGAATAAAGACTCTGGGCCGAACTCTGGGAGAAGAATTAATAGAACCTACCCGCATCTATACCCACCCTATCCTTTATCTGGCATCCAGATTCAAAATCAAGGGGATTGCCCACATTACTGGAGGAGGGCTGATAAGAAACATTTGCCGGATCCTTCCCTCCGGATGCAAGGCTCAAATTTACCAGGGTAGCTGGAAGCCTCATTCCATTTTCAGACTCATTCAAAAAGAGGGAAGGGTAGGGGAAGAAGAGATGTTTCGGGTGTTCAATATGGGAATTGGGATGGTCCTCATAATCTCACCAGTCGAGGAAAAACCCATCCTTAAAGCTCTTTCTGATCAGGGTGAAAAGGCAAAGATTATCGGAGAAATTGCTAGCGGAAAAAGAGACGTCCAGATAAAAAAAGCCTTATTATTCTAATACCTTCCATAATCCCTTCTTTGTCTATTTCTGGGTGGGCGAGCTTCGTCAACTTTCAAGCTGCGTCCTTTGAAATCGGAACCATTCAATGCTTCTTTTGCTTTTTCAGCTTCCGATGGGTTAGACATTTCAACAAATCCAAAACCTCTACCTTCGATTACATTGACTTGCCTGACTTCACCATAATTGGAAAACAATTCTTCCAACTGCTCCTTAGTTACAGAAAAACTAAGATTCCCTACATAAAGTTTGCTACCTTGCATTCTAAACTCCTTTTCTTTTTTGTCTCTCTCTGTCCAATAATGTTTCTTTCGGAGGTAGAAGCAAGATAGCGTTCTAACCTCTCCAATGACAACATTATTAAACACACGAGAACCCTCATTAAAAACTCGTTTCAGAAGATTTACCCCGTTAGATAGTAGCAAACATCTAACAGGGTTTAATTGAGTATTCTTACCACCCCCCTTCAGTATTTGCCAGCCATTTCAGATGGCGTCTCCGCGATATCTGAACCCTAAAGGAATTAAGCGGGAGAAAAAAACTTTTTTAATCAATATTTTTTGAGATTTTTTATTAATAGCCCATCCCATCGTAATATAATTTCTTTGTTTTGTAATAACGCTCTATTTTGTGGTAAAGGTTCGAATGCCTTTGACAAAGGTTTGAATATCTCTGATTTAAGTTCACCTGACTCTTCAATCTCGGTGATTTTCAGACTTTCAAAATCTAATAATTTGAAACCATAATATTCTCCATATTCACAAACGGGTTCATGGTATTCAAGGATAGTTGCCCTTTTGCGATTTTTTGACCACAAAATACTCAATTTATCTCCACTCAATCTTGTTAAAGGGTTTAAATATTTCAGCCCACATTTCTCTAGGTCAAATAAAGCGAGGCCCTTGTTCGTTTCCAGCAATACATAATCTCCGTTTGAACCAATAAGATGCTCAAACCTGATTTGATTTAGTTTTAACCTATGAATGGGCTTTACTTCACTCCATGGCTCATCTTTTACATAAATTGTTGAATTATGTAAACTGCGATTATACAAACCGTAGTTCACAAATGTATCATCTATATCATATTTTTTAAAAGCTACTTCCAGTTTTTTCACTGCTGAACTTAGTAATTTTATTTGGTTCGATGGGAACTTATAGGGATGGTCAATTGGGAGTGACTTAGCTTCACGAATACGAGACCTAAGTCTTTTCAAGAAATTATTCCCTGCCCATTTAACATTTGGTAGTTCTTTGATAAGTAGTTCTATGGCAGGAATTATTTTCTCACGATGGTAACTTTTCCAGGCATTATTCTGCTTGTCATAAACAGCGATATAAAAATTGTAGGCGTTGTATAAACTAAAATAGACCCACAAAAAGTTGGAACTAGAAATCAACCACATCCAATCAAGTCTTGCTGGCTCTCGATCTGAACCCACTAACTCTCTGCGAAATACCATATTCTTATCATTTTTGCAGTCAAATTGAATCAATCCTCCTTTTGAATATTGATGGGCACTAGCATTTACCCATACAACATCTCCATCGGGAAAAACCTTGTGCCAACTTGAAGGCTGTCCAACCCCTAACTCAGCGAAAATCGTATCTAAACTTTGCCAGGTGTTTGTTTTAAGATCGAATACATCCAAGTATTTAAAGCTCGAGACCCAGATTTTTCCATTATAAGAATCTTGGATGATATCTAGATTAGTCCCCTCACCAAACCCAGCACCTTTTGCCAGCGAAAAAGATTCGGTAAAGGATTGTGTTACAAGGTCAAAAATGAGAATTCCATCATCTCGTTGAATAGAAATCCAAAGAGTATTGTTAACTCGTGCCATTCCTGAAATCCGAGGATATTCTGATTTTAAATGGGGCAAAGAATATATGAAAAGCTCACCGGTAAGACTATTAAAACGAATAAGTCCCCCCTCACAACATAAATACCAGTGACCTTTATAAAAGAAAACTGGAAATCCATCTAATAATACCGTATTGGGTATCCACTTTTCGGTTGGTAAATCAACAACAAAGGGTTTTTCTAATGAATAAGCATGGACAAAAATACTGTTGAGAATGATAATAGCTACCACTAATGTTTTAATGATTCTTTTCATTTGCATTCAGTTGATCAAAGTTCTACAATCTTTTCAGTTCCATTCAAAACTGTGTGACCCCTCCTGGATAAACGTTACCCCGGCCTCGATGACAACACCGGCGCCCGAATCGTTCTCACGTTCTCCCCACAACCTAGACCACGTCGGCTCGATGGTATCAAGTGCCAAAACCCCTGAGGCAAAGAAAACACCAGTAATCCCACTGAGGCAATGTAGGCTGTCCAGTTTTCATTATACGTATCTCTCGTATGTATGTCAAACGTATGCTTGCAGTGTAAGTAGAGTCTACATTTGAGAGGAAAGAAGTGAAGAAGGCAGAAACAACTCAAAGCTGATATACAGCAACCGGCGAAAAGGCCAGATATTGACATCAAATTTTTCCCGTGTTATAATTTTTTTAGCTAGGAATTGGAGAGAAGTGAGGTTCTCCCCACCCGCAAGGGGTGGGGTACGGCGACAATTTTTGATAACAAAATAGACAGGGGCTAAATCAACTCCAGAAGGAGGGAAGGAAATGATTTCAAAAAAAGTGAAAGTTTTTGGGGGCATGGTTTTGAGTACTGTTTTGGCATTAGGATGTCTGTGGAACATGGGCTTAGCAGAGGTACAATCTCAAGAGGGGGTTGGGGGCAAGACCTACGTCCATCCCGGGTTCGATCTTAGGAACCAGGTGCTGGTCAAGGACAAGACCCTTTATGTCTACGAGAGAGCGGTGGACTTCAAGCCCTGCATGATCATTACCGACGAGCACGGTAATATCATCAAGGACCCCAGCCTCTCCGAACCAGCCGGCTATGCCTCGATGCTCCACTATCGACACACCAGTGACCCGGCCATCCGGTTCAACCGCCAGCAGCAGAAAAACATCGAGGAGTTCCTCAAGTGGGAGGCCGCGGCGCAGGTGGCGCTTTTCTTCAGAGATAGCGCGTCGCGTGCGCTGGTCGACGTGGGCGTGATTTACATGACCGGAGACACCAGCCAGCTGACTAAGGTCGTTGCCAAGAAGGTTGCCAGGAGTGCCCTGCGCAGTACGGTAGAGGACATGATCAAGAATCCCGACAACCACCTCCGGGCCATGGCGGTGAAACTCTGCAAGGACACGCGCGACGAGCTCAAGACCATCGAGTCCATAGCTCTCTCCCTGCAGGGCAAGGAGGAGGTAAGCTACGACGAACTCGAAGCCCTGGAAACCCGCGCCCGCGAGGCCTATTCCAAGATCGTTCCGGCTATGGGTCTGATCACTGCCCTGCGTCCCGGCGCCGACGTTATTAGCCAGGTTAAAGACGTTTTGAGTACCATGAAGGACCGACTGCGGGACCAGATCCCCAGCGACTTCGAACTCCTCACGGAAGAGAAGACCAAGGCTATGTATGAAAGTCTGGGCAGTATAGTCAACGAGATCTACCAGCACTACCAGCCCTACCAGACCTATCTCGAAGAAAAACGCGGGTACGAGGCGATGATCAACGAGGATTACTCGGATGCGCTGGCCCTCGTCCAAGAGAAGCTCGATAACGGCCTGGAGCTCACCCGAGGATACACCAAATTCTCGAAGACTCCTGTACCGCCGCCTGCTGAGCGAATCGTTACTCAGGATCTCGGCACCATCACTCACTATGAGGCCCCCAAGACCTGGATGATCAACCTACCCCAAGACTTCGAGAAGGTGGAAGTGGCCATCTATGGGCACGGTAAGGATGAACAAAACATGTACGGGGGATGGACGGCCTGGCTGAAGGTCAACGGAAAGTATGCTTGGAAATTTATGCGCTTTGACCAGAAGCTCGGTGGCATCATCCACGACTATGCCAAAGGGAAAGAGGTCCGTGAGGCCACAGGCAAGGGCTCTTATTATGACATAACGTCCATGGTCATACCTGGTAAGAACACCATTACCTACTATCACTACACTGCGGGACCCGGTATCGGAGTGAAAGTGCGGATCCACAGGAAAACGTAGTCCCGTAACTAAACCTTCCTATAAAAGATACGCCACGAACTCTTTAAAGGGACAGACAAATACATTATAGCAGCCAAAGAGTGATTCAGCCACCTTTTAGGAAGCATAACGAGGAATATAGCTGCTCTGGAAATCCTTACTATCCTAAAAGACCCCAGGGCATTCCTGTAAGAAGCATACTTAACTTGAGGACCCCCATGAAGACAAAGTTGAAAATCCCGCTTATAAGTAAGATAATGAGGATGATGAAACCAAAGGGTTCAATTCTGCTCAATCGGTAACTATACTCCTCGGGGAGAAGCCCGGTCAAAATTCGGGAACCATCAAGGGGAGGGATGGGAATTAAATTAAAGATAGCCAGCAAAAGATTGATGGTAACTCCGTAAAAAAGAATGATCGCCGCTAGAGATGCCGGGAAGACCAGAAGGCGAAAAAGAAGAGTTAAAATAAGAGCGACGCCGAAATTGGTAGCCGGACCTGCCAATCCAATCCACATCATATCTCGCTTGGGATCATTTAAATTATAGGGATTTATGGGAACCGGCTTGGCCCAGCCAAATATGATTGCAGGAGCTCCAAAAAGACTCATCAGGATCATAATGCCTGGTAGAAGGACCGAGCCGATGGGGTCCAGATGAGGAATAGGATTGAGGGTAATCCTTCCTGCCTGTCTTGCCGTGGGATCACCATGACGCTCAGCCGCAAGCCCATGTGCACATTCGTGCAGAATTATAGAGAAAAGTAAAATTATGAGAGAAGAAAATAAGATAAGTACTCTCATTTTTTTTCCTTGAGGGGAAAATTATCCCCTACATACTTTATTTCCTCTTCTTTCGTCTTTATTCTTCCGTCCAATCGGGCTTTTTTTAGCTCCTGCAAAATCTGACTGAATCTTGGGGAAGGTGCGTAGCCCAGACGTTTTAGGTCGTTTCCGTCTATCTCAACTTTTACCTGCTTCAATTTTGCTAGATAATGGAATATCCAGCGTTCCAGCATTTTCTCTCCCGTTTTAGCTATAGCAAATAGTAAAACCTCCTGAGAAAAGGGCTCAAGCAAGTGGTAAACAAAACTCGGAGCAAGTGATCCCGGAGGACCTAACTTTCTAACTATCTTTTCTGCTCCCAGCCTACCTCTGATAAGGGAATCCCTTTCTTCTCTACTAAAGCGGTATCTCTGACAGAATTCTTCTACCTCAACCTGACTCATATCATCTAATAACAATAACAGACGAATCAGCCACCTCTTGACTTTTCTGGAGAAAAGAATCTGGAAACGGGCAAAGATATCCACTAGATAGTCTAGTTTTTTTTCTTTTTCCAGGGTAAGCTGGAGCTTAGGATGAACAGCCTCAAGAACACCCAGTTGTTGCATGCGATGAATGACTTTACCTGGTCTGTCTTCCTCTAGAATTTGAATCAATTCTTCCCGAATCCTTTCTCCACTCAATCGGCTCAGAGCTTTACTTCTAAGGGCTTCTTCCATTAGCCTAGCCGTACGCTCCTCCAGGGTAAAGGCGTATCTCTGCTCGAATCTTACTGCACGAAAGACTCTGGTTGGATCTTCGGTAAAGCTATCTTCATGTAAAACTCTCACCTTCTTTTGCTCAAGGTCAAGCTGTCCGCCAAAGAAATCTATCAGATTTCCAAATCTTTCAGGGGCAAGATCGATGGCCATAGTATTTACGACGAAATCCCGACGAGAAAGGTCCTCCTGCAGAGAAGCTGGTTCAATCTCAGGCAG
>DAOVGK010000073.1 GCA_030672445.1 Candidatus Aerophobota bacterium | reverse complement strand
AGGTGATTTTGGTCAAAGTCAGTACCTTCTATATCCTTCAGGGGGCACAACAGCCCCTCTTCGGTCACATTTTATAGAGCAGAACGCGAGGGGTTGACTTATTTAAAATGAATGCTATTATATAGACCAGTATGTAATTTTCTCAAGAAAAAAGATACCAGTAGCTACCTATGCTCACAAATGATCGAGCTATACCTTTATATGTCAAGCTACGAGACTTACTAATGTCTCGTATCCAAGAAGGTGACTTGAAAGTTAATCAGAAGATACCTTCTGAACGAGAATTGAGTGAAAATTATAATGTAAGTCGAACTAGTATCCGAAAAGCCATACTTAGTCTTGCTCAAGAAGGTGTTTTGGTTCGAATTCCAGGAAAAGGTACTTTTGTAAGCAGTCACTTCGACGCGAACAATGCCGCTTCTCTCAAAACAGGAAACATTGGTTTCGCTATCCTTTTCTCCCCTATTGACAGGAAGCGTTCAGACCTAAAGGAATGCATGTCCAAGACCGAGAGAGCCTCTATTTCAACCCCTTTTTATTCGGACGTCTTCGAAGGAGCTAACCAAGAATTGAGAAAAAGTGAAATGCACCTTCTTTTTTTTTCGGGATACCAAGATACTCCCACCGAAATGGCAAGGCTCAGAGAATTTTTAAAGAAAGTTGATGGAGTAATGATTTGTGAGCTAACATCACCGGGATTTATAAAGTTTGCTGAGAAATCTAATTTCCCCATGATATTGGTAAGTCCCTCAATTAATCCTAGTTCGGTGAAAATAGACTCCCTACTTATCGATAACATCGGTGGTGCCTACCATGCAGTCAATTACCTCATAGACCTAGGACACAGAAGTATAGGCTTAATAAATCATCCTGTTTGGTACAATTATCCTGCTTCGGAACGACTCAAAGGTTATAAGCTTGCTCTGAAAAAAGCCAAATTGAATCACGATGAAACCAAGGTAGGGGAAGGGGATTGGAGCATGCAAAGTGGATATTCTACCATGAAAAAACTACTTACAAAAAAAGCCGAGATAACTGCTATTTTTGCCACCAATGATGAGATGGCAATCGGGGCTATAAAGGCTATTAGAGAAGAGGGCTTGGACGTTCCAAGAGATATAAGTGTTGTAGGATTTGATGACTCAGAGATATCTTCAAACACACTTATCGCGCTTACTACTGTGAGAGTCCCTAGGAAGGAGATGGGAAGATACGCTGCTCAGAGGATTATGCAGAGAATAAAAGAGCCGAATTTGGTTCCGATAAAGGTCATTTTCCCTGCTCAATTAGTGATACGAGAGTCCTGCTCTCTTCCTTCTCAACTTCAGCAAAGAGACAAAAACTAATGGGGCCATTAACCGAGAAAAGGGAGGAAGGATTACAGCATATGACCTGGCTAGAGTTTGGTTAAAAGAGATAGATCCTCTTAAAACTAATATGCTAGAGCTTTTGATTAATCAGATTACCCCAGTTTTCAGACTAGCAAAAGGGGTCAAAAACCAAGAGAGGAGGTGAAAATTACTACTTCAGAAAGATGGACCCCATTGCCTACTAATTATACGAGGAGGGATACGTTGTTAAAAAACAAGTATTTGATGTTGGTAGTCTTGTTGGGTCTTAGTACTCTGTTGGTTTGTACAGGATTCAATAGTTTGGCTGCATCAGAGAAAATAACGGCGGGTGTCGGTGGATGGGCGGTCGAGCCCCTGAAGCAAGCAATTAAAGAGCTCAAGTTCACTGAAAAAACGGGTATCGAAGTTGAAGTAGTAACCAGGCCCGGAGCTCCGCCTGAGTTTATCTCTCAAATGACCAGTGCTATTATGGCAGGCACAAGTCCATACGATGTCATTGACATTGAGGATGAGGCAGCTGCCACTTTTTCCAGGACTGGCTGGCTGGAAAACCTAGAGCCACTGTTCGATGAAGCGTTCTGGAGAGACTGGCCCCCAGGCATGCTTGAGATGATAGATGTCTGGTATAGATATAAAGGAAGTCTCTTTCGGATACCTCATAACTACGAAGCTCAGTACTTTTGGTATCGCAAGGATTTGTTTGATCAAATGGGACTTACGCCACCGGCAACCTGGGATGAAATGGTAGAGGTCGGTAAGAAACTAACCAGAGGCGATATGTGGGGTGTTGAAGATGGACTTGCTAAGGGCGCTTTTTTGGGGGTATACGTAGCTTACCTAACTAGTCAAGCGGGCGGCTCTCCCTATGAGTTTGGTAAACCATTACGCGTTACACTCCAATTCATTCACGACATGATACATAAGGATAAGATCTTCCCTGTGGCAGCTCTGAACAAGAATTATGATGCGCTTAATCGAGACTATATGCAAGATCGGGTGGCCATGATGCGTCAATGGCCTTTCTTCTATGATGTTTCCCGCAGCGATCCTGAGTGGTTTGAACCAGACAAAGCAGCCATTGCCCTACCTCCCAAGGGGCCAGATAATGGGAAAACCTGGGCCGCGGCCTGGGGGTGGGTGATCCCCAAAACTGCGTCTAACAAGGAGGCTGCCAGGGAATTCGTGAAGTTTATGACCTCTATAGAAAATGCTCCCAAGCTTGCAAAAATGAATACATGGTGGCTAAACGCGCGCTACTCGGTATTGAAGGCTGTGGGAGATGAAGGAATGGCTCGTTATCTCCGGATGTATTCTAAAGCAGACGTTATAGGTGCGCGTCCATTTCATCCGAAATTTATGGAGGCCAAAAGTATAGTTGAGGATCTGGCCTCTGCGTACCTAACGAACCAGATAAGTCTAGACGAGGTTATAAAACGAGGGAAAGAGCAAATAAAGGCTTTGTGAGCTCCAGTTAAGAGCCAGTATGAAGGAGAGGATACAGTCACCGAAGAATTGTACTGGATGCCTCATCCTCAATGGATGAGGCATCCGGCAGCAATTTTTTATGAGGGGCCCGTGTCATAACGCCAGGGGCCCCAAGCAGTTGCTTCATCTGGGAAGGTTGGGAACAGGACGTCACCATAAGACAGGGTTCACAATTGTCCCGCCTCTAAAAGGAAGGATTTGTTGAGAATATGAGATCACCGATAAAAAGCAAATTGACAGAAAAGGTTCCAAAGATCAGACACGCACGTTGGTCCTCAAGGCTGGGCAGGCGTTACCTTATCTTTTTTCTTTTAGTTGGTCCAGCGTTGCTGTTGCGTTTGTTTACCGCAGTTTATCCTGTAGTACAGACGGTGTATCTAAGCTTTTTTGAAGTTGATCTACTCTCGCAGATTAATCGGTTTGTGGGTTTGCAGAACTTCTGGAAGCTAGCCGTTGAGCCAGCTATAGGGACCATCCTATACTTTACCCTAGTGTTTATTGCTGCTTCAACAGTGCTAGAGCTTATTTTGGGGATGGGTGTTGCTACCTTACTGAACGCCCGATTCAGGGGGAGAAAGATTGCACGAACTGTCAACCTCATTCCGTGGGCCATACCAACCATCGTAGCAGCTTTGGGGTTCCGATGGATGCTTGATTCCCAGTATGGACTAGTTACTGATTGGATCTATCGGATCTTTGGGTGGCGACCGGAATTACTGATATCCCCTACACTCGCTCAGCTTTCTGTAATATTGGTCAACGTCTGGAAAAACACACCTTTTATGGCGGTTGTACTTTTGGCTGGACTACAGAGTATTCCAGTTGAGTTCTATGAAGCTGCTAAAATTGACGGTGCAACTTCTTTTCAGAGGTTTCGCTATATTACCATTCCCCTCAGTACCCCTCTTGTTATCACCCTTGGGCTGTTTTTTGTAATATGGCAGCTTGCCAGTTTTGATTTGATTTATGGAATGACCCAAGGTGGCCCAGGTGTGGCTACCACACTGATTGCCTACAGGATTTTCCAGAGGGGCATGCTTTGGTTCGACTGGGGTACAGCGTCAGCGTTAAGTGTGTTGTTAATTTTGATAGTTGCAGCTGTTGGAGTCTTAGGTCTTTATTTATTCAGACGATATGAGGTGACTATATAGTTTACAGCGGTTTTCTCTGAGCTTCCAGCACTGCGGCAATCACCAGGAGTAGAGCAAGAAATGTTTGTGTCTAATCATCGAGGATTAGTTCCCGTTGGGATTTATTTGAGCTTAATTCTGTTTTTGGCGATAGCACTAATCCCTTTCTACTGGCTATTTACAACGGCCGTAACACCGACTAAGTTGCTATATAGCGTACCCCCTAATTACTTTCCTAAACAACCAACTCTCAAGAACTTTATAACCCTTACACAAGAGGTCCCCTTTTGTGATTATCTGCGAAACTCACTTATTTTCGCAGTGAGTTCAAGCTTGTTGTCCGTGTTGGTTAGCTTTCTGGCAGCATATGGCTTTGCCCGGATCCCGGTCCCGGGTAGTAATTTGCTTCTGCTTGGGCTCCTATTGTCCATGGCTTTACCACCAATGGCCACCGTAATTCCCCTATTCCGGATCTTGAAGAACCTTTACTTAATCAACACGGTCCAGGGCTTGACTTTAGTTATGAGCAGCGTTTTAGTGCCCTTTACAGTTTGGGTGCTGATTTCTTTTATCAAACAGATACCGGTTGAGATAGAGGAAGCTGCGATCATTGATGGCGCAACTTTACCCCAGGTACTGTGGTACGTAGTCATCCCTGTAATAATACCTGCAGTTGCTACGATGATCATACTCAACTTTGTTACTACATGGAACGAGCTAATATATCCATTGGTTTTCACTTCTACTGCCAGAGCAAAAATGCTCAGTGTAAGCATCACAGAAGTATATCAAGCTAGATATCCGTATGGTCGGCCGTGGGAATTGATCAGTGCTTTAGGAGTTACGATGGTCATTCCCGTGATAATTCTAGTGCTTCTCTTCCAACGAGCTATTATCTCGGGATTGACACGGGGAGCGATTAAATAGCAAGTACCAGACAGGACTTCAAAGTTTTCATCTCAACGCTCTATGTCTTTAGAAGCGAAGGAATACAAAGCTAAAATTCCTTTAAAGATAGGAGAAGGGCTTTTTTGTAACGAAGACCTGCCAAGAAAGAGAGGTGATTTTGGTCAAAGTCAGTATCTTCTATATCCTTCAGGGACACGTGATAACGGGTACCCATACCTAAACCTAATCCTGCAAACGAGGATCCAGTTACTCCCAAAACTAGAGTCAGAACTAAAGCAGCAATAAGAAGTTTTCTCATCTATTACCTCCTTGGGTCTCATTTTTTCCTTCACGCAAAATCTCTTTCACCTTTCCTCCTGGATCTCCTCGAGGGCCGTTGTCCTGCGAGTCGCATCTTCCTGGCCGACCGATGAGAAGGGAGGTTTCCCTAAATTCTATCTAAAATCTTGAACTTTGTCACGCAAAGGGTCCTTTTCCACTTTCTCGTCTTCTCAATCCCTCTTCAATTCAAGGCCTAGGGAAAAATGATATGAAATTTTCACGAATGTCCAGAACCGACCTGATATTGACTTTAGGAGGAAAATCATTACAATAGTAAAGACCAAGGGCCAGGGGAAAAGAGAAAGTCGAAACATTGCCCTTATCTGAAATCCTTATAGAGAAAGACTTTCAGCTTCCTGCGGGGGTAGCTCAGTTGGTAGAGCATCGGCCTTCCAAGCCGATGGTCGCGGGTTCGAATCCCGTTCCCCGCTCCATGGTGAGCGTAGCTCAGTCCGGTTAGAGCGCTGGACTGTGGATCCAGTGGTCGGGGGTTCAAATCCCCTCGCTCACCCCATCATCAAAAATCAGGGGTCAGTGAAAAACGGTGAGGGAAAGAGAGAATTTCCTATCAAATCATTTGACTACGCACTGACTACTCACTAGTCCCTGAACTGGGCTGTTAGCTCAAGTAGGCAGAGCAACGGACTCTTAATCCGTAGGTTACAGGTTCGATTCCTGTACAGCCCATCAGAGCGGGAATAGCTCAGCGGTAGAGCATCACCTTGCCAAGGTGAGGGTCGCGGGTTCAAATCCCGTTTCCCGCTCCAACAGATTTTCCTTGGAAATTGTGTGATTGCGACTGAGCCAGTGAAGTTTCACTTATCTTCTTAATATCTCTCACCCCAAAGGATCTTTCCGTGAAAAAGTATAGGTTGTTACTCCCCGGGTAGTGAGGAGATAAACTCTTTTAAATACTAGATAGCGAGGGTGGCGGAATCGGTAGACGCGCTAGATTTAGGATCTAGTGAGGAAACTCATGGGGGTTCGAGTCCCCCCTCTCGCACCAGAATAAAAGGATTATAAACCATGCAGATAGCAGTAGAGAAAAAAGAGGGAGCAGAGCTTAGCTTCAAAGTCGAAGTACCAAAGGAGAGAGTGGAGGAGGAACTCTCACAGGCTTTTCGCAGATTGGTCAGAGAAGTAAAAGTTCCGGGATTCAGAAAGGGGAAAGTCCCCAGAAAAATCTTTGAGCACCGATTTGGCCAGGGAATCCTGCAGGAGGAGGCGATTAAAAAGCTCTATCCAGAGGTTTACCGAGAGGTGGTGAACAAACAGAGCCTCTCTCCCATCATCGAGCCCACTCTGGAGATCCTTCAATTCTCTGCGAATAAGCCCTTGATTCTAAGGATTGATCTAGTAACTAAACCGGAGGTAAAAGTAGGTAAATATCAGGGCATCAAGGTTAAAGAAAGGAAAATAGAGACATCCAAAGATGAGATAACCAGGGCCTTAAGGCAACTTCAGGAACAGTATGCCGATTACCCACCGGTGAAAGAGAAAAGGGGTGTAAGGGATAATGATTGGGTAACTTTAGACTGGAAATCTTTTTATAAAGGAAAACTACTTCCCCGGGGAGTTGAGAAGAACTTCACTTTCCAGATGGGATCGTCAGTTTTCCCTCCTTCCTTCTCCCAAGGTTTAATTGGACTAAGGAGCGGAGAAAAAAGATCCTTAGAGATTCAATTTCCCCTTAATTATCCCCATAAAGATTTTGCGGGAAGAGAAATTACTTTCGAGGTAACTTTAAAAGAAATAAGAGAGAAAAGAGTTCCCCGCCTTAACGCTGAATTTGCCAAGAATCTAAAATTTGATAATTTAAAGAGTCTAAGAAAACATATCAAAGATAATATAGCGAAAACCAAGAAAAACTGGGAGGAGAAAAGGTTAAAGGCGGAAACCGTAAGGAAGGTAGTAGAAAGTAGCACGGTGAATCTTCCTTTATCTCTGGTAGAAAGGAAGGTTGATGAGAGAAGAAGACAACTAGAAAATAGATTAAAGGAACGGGGAACTTCGCTTGAGAACTATATTAAAGATCAGAAGTTGTCCGAAAAAGAGCTGCAGGAGAAATTAAAGTCTGAAGGAGAAAAAGATCTAAAAACTTATTTTGTTTTGGAGGCTATTGCTGAACAGGAGAAGATCGAGGTAAAAGAAGAAGAAATAGAGAAAAGACTAAGATCGTCAGTAAGAGGTAAGGTGGAAGAAAAAGACATAATTAGACTAAAGAATAGCCTAGCTGCTAGGGGGGAGCTAAAAATTCTAGCAGCCGAGCTAAGAAATGAAAAAGTAATCGATTTTCTATACCACCAGGCCAAGATAGAGAAAGCAAAGATCTTGAAAATATAAAAACAAGTAAGGAGGGTAAAGTGACTTTAATCCCTATAGTGGTCGAGAGAACAGCGAGAGGGGAAAGGGCTTATGATATCTATTCCCGATTGCTTAGAGATAGAATCATCTTTATAGGTCAGCCTATCGACGATAATGTGGCTAACACAGTAATCGCTCAGATGCTTTTCTTAGAGGTCCAGGATCCCAAGAAGGATATAAAGCTCTATATTAACTCACCGGGAGGATTGGTGACCTCAGGACTGGCTATTTATGACACTATGCAGTATGTCCAACCAGATGTATCCACGATCTGTATGGGACAAGCGGCCAGTGCAGCTGCCCTGCTTTTGGCTGCCGGAACTCACGGAAAGAGACTGAGTCTTCCCAATGCTAATGTTCTCATCCATCAACCTATGGGGGGAGCACGGGGACAGGCTAGCGATGTGGGGATTCAAGCACGACAGATTCTCAGGATCAAGGATAGATTGAACGAGATTTTTGTAAAGCACACTGGTCAGTCAAAAGAGAATATTGAAAGAGATACAGATAGGGATTTTTATATGACAGCGGAGGAGGCTAAGAAATACGGACTCATTGATAAGGTAATTGAAAGTAAAAAGATAAAATAGTTTATTCCTCTTGAATATCCCGGTAAATACTTAGTGAACCCCGTCATTGCGAAGCGATCTCGGTAGTCGCAGGCTTTAGCCTGTGTTTATGCGTACCCTAAAGGGTGCGGCTACCCGCTCTGTTCCTCGCAGTCAACAACATAGAACGTCCTTCACTGAATATTTACATATCCCGGAGGTAGAGGATTCTACATGAGTGAGGAAGGTCGAATAATCAAGATCGCAGGTCCCCTGGTGGTTGCTCGGGGTATCCCCAGAGCCAGAATGTTTGATGTAGTGCGGGTAGGAAAGGAAAGACTGATTGGTGAAATTCTGGAAATAAGGGGTGATAATGCTTCTATCCAGGTCTACGAGGAAACAGGGGGCTTAAAGCCGGAGGAGCCGGTTGAGTCAACTTATCAACCCTTATCAGTGGAATTAGCCCCTGGTATATTGGGAAACATATATGACGGGATACAACGTCCTTTAGATTTAATCATGGCCATGAAAGGGGATTTTATTTCGCGAGGAATCGAATTACCGGCTATTGACCGTGAAAAAGAGTGGGATTTCAAACCAACAGTGAAAGAAGGAGAA
>DAOVGK010000040.1 GCA_030672445.1 Candidatus Aerophobota bacterium | reverse complement strand
TCGTTGTTCGTATTTAGTATCTCGTAAAAAAGATGAAAAAAAAGATAAATTATTTGAATAGCCAGGAAAAGAAGGTTATAGAGTCTTTTGTAAAAGAGTTTTAGATTCATTTTTCGTTGAAAATGTGGAAAAAGAAGGAATTGTTTTATGAGGATAGAGTTAGCTGAATATAAGTTAAATAAACCGGCGCCATCGTCTAGGGGTTAGGATAGATGGTTCTCAGCCATCAGACCGGGGTTCGAATCCCCGTGGCGCTACTAGCCTTACATAATATAAGGGGATTGAAAATGAAGACCTATATGCCTAAAGCGGCAGAAATTGAAAAAAAATGGTATTTAGTGGATGCAAACAATAAGATTCTGGGAAGACTAGCCACTGAGATAGCTAAAGTTTTGTCCGGCAAAAATAAATCAATCTATACACCCCATCTGGATCTGGGCGATTTTGTAGTGGTAATAAACGCGGGGAAAGTCAAAGTGACCGGAGGTAAGGAGCAAAAAAAAATCTATTATCATTATTCTGGATATCCAGGAGGAATGAAGGAGAGAACTTTCCAGGAATTTCTGGAGAAAAGACCAGAAAAGATTATTCGCCATGCTGTAAGAGGAATGCTCCCCAAAAGTAAACTGGGCAGGAAAATGCTCAAAAAACTTAAGGTCTATCCAGGAGAAAAGCATCCACATCAAGCTCAACAGCCTGAGAGACTGGAGCTATAAGATGACCATGTCACTAAGAGATAAGATAGCAGAGGCTAAAAAGCTCATTGAGAGTCGAAGCAAGGTTAAACCTAAGATAGGGATAATCCTGGGCACAGGACTAGGAACTTTAGTGAAGGAGATGGAGATTAAAGCGATAGTTTCCTATAGTGATATTCCTCATTTTGCTGTCTCCACCGCTCCTGGTCATGAAGGAAATCTAATCCTGGGTAAACTCAGTGGTAAGCTAGCAGTGGCACTGCAGGGAAGATTTCACATGTATGAGGGCTATTCTCTCGAGGAAATTACTTTTCCCATCCGGATAATGAAGGAAATGGGAGTAGAGTTTTTGATTGAATCTAATGCTGCAGGAGGAATGAATCCTAACTTTAAAACCGGTGATCTAATGATCATTACTGACCACATTAACTTGACCGGAAATAATCCTCTTATTGGATCTAACGATGAGAGGTTAGGTCCCCGCTTTCCCGATATGTCAGAGCCCTACGATAAAAAGTTAATTGAACTCACTGAAAGGATAGCTCTCGAGGAGAGAATTGCTATCCAGAAAGGAGTTTACGTTGGATTGACCGGACCAAATTTTGAAACCCCAGCCGAATATAGATTCTTACGCCTTATGGGAGCTGATGCTGTGGGTATGTCTACGGTGCCCGAAGTCATTGTGGCACGACACAGTGGTCTGCGAGTGCTAGGTATAAGTTGTATTACCGATGAGTGTATACCGGATAGATTAGAACCAGTCGATTTTCGTAAAGTCATCCAAGTAGCCAAAAAAGTAGAACCACAGCTAACCAGGTTGGTCAAAAGGCTGCTAAGGAAAATTTAAATGAACTACAGTAGAACTCTTAATCTTCCTATCACTACTTTTCCCATGCGGGCAGGTCTTGCCCAAAAAGAGGTAGAAATCCTTCATTTTTGGGAGAAAGAAAAAATCTACCCCAAGATAAGGAAAAAGGGGAAGGTACTGCCCAACTACACGCTTCATGATGGTCCTCCTTATGCCAATGGAGACATACATCTTGGACAAGTTCTTAACAAAATACTCAAGGATACAATTATCAAATATAAAACTATGCAAGGTTTTGATACTCCCTTTGTACCAGGCTGGGACTGTCACGGTCTTCCCGTAGAACATCAGTTGTTTAGGCAGCTAGGTATAAGCAAGAATGAAATCTCCCAATTGGAATTCAGGAGAAAGGCAAGAGAGTATGCTACCCATTTTGTCCACAAACAAAGAGAAGAGTTCAAGAGATTGGGAATCTTCGGCAGGTGGGAAAATCCCTATCTGACCATGGATCCTAGATATGAGGCTGAGATCGTCAAGATTTTCGGGATTATCTTTCAAAAAGGTTACATTTATAGGGGACTAAGGCCCATTCATTGGTGTTTTAACTGCCAGACAGCTTTGGCTGAGGCAGAGATTGAATATAAAGAAAAAGAGTCTCCCTCCGTGTGGGTTAAATTTCAGGTAGAGGATAGGCTTCGGTTCTTACCATCCCATCTAAAGGTGTATCTTTTAATCTGGACGACCACCCCTTGGACTCTGCCCGCAAATCTGGGGATAGCTCTTCATCCCGATCTTTCCTACTGCTTTGCTCAGGTAAAAGAAGAAGTTTTCATCCTCGCCAAGGATCTGGTAAAAAAAGTTAAGAAAGAAACTGGAATGGATGAGATAAAGGTATTGTGGACAGTCAAAGGAAAGAAACTTAAGGGAATAAAGTATACTCATCCCTTTATACCGAGAAAGTCAGAGATTCTCCTGGCAGACTTTGTAACTCTGCAGGAAGGAACAGGATGTGTACATGTTGCTCCTGGACACGGTGAGGAAGACTATGAGCTTGGTCGAAGGCATAATCTGCCAATTCTCTCTCCTGTCGATGATGAAGGCAAATTTACCTCAGAGGTGGAAGAGTTAAAAGGAACGAGTGTTTTTGGAGCAAACCCCTTAATTATAAAAAGACTAAAACGAGATGGTTATCTATTATTTGATGGTAAAATTCGGCATTCCTATCCTCACTGTTGGAGGTGCGGATCTCCTCTGATTTTTCGTGCTACCCCTCAGTGGTTCTTGAATGTGGATGAGCACGATTTGAGAAATAGATCTTCGCAAACTGTGCTTAAAGAAGTAGAGTGGATCCCCCATCAGAGCAGAATGAGAATCAAGAGCATGCTAGAAGAAAGACCGGACTGGTGCCTTTCGCGACAGAGATACTGGGGAGTAGGGATTCCCGTGGTCTATTGCCAGAGGTGTGGTGAGGCCGTAATAGATGAGAAAATCATCAGAAATGTTGAGACCTTGACAGCTAAAGAAGGTTCCGATGCCTGGTTTGAAAAAAGAGTAGAGGAGATACTTCCGCCAGGATTTAAGTGTCCTAAATGCGGAGAAGACAAATTTCGAAAGGAAGAAGATATTGTGGATGTGTGGTTTGAGTCCGGGGTATCGCATCAGGCAGCTGTTGAGAGAGAGGAATCTCTGCGGGATCCTGCTGACCTTTATTTAGAGGGATCGGATCAACATCGAGGCTGGTTTCAAAGCTCTCTTCTCACTTCTATGGCTCTTAAAGGAAGAGCTCCCTATCGAAAGGTTCTCACCCATGGATTCGTGGTGGATTCTCAAGGTAGAAAGATGTCCAAATCCCGGGGTAATGTGGTAGATCCTCAAAAAATAGTAGAGGACAAAGGTGCTGATATCTTGAGACTCTGGGTATGTTTAGAGGACTACACCCAGGACATTAGAATTTCTGATGAGATACTAAATTACTCAGTAGAAGTATATCGAAGGATAAGAAATACTTTCCGATTCCTTCTGGGAAACCTCTATGACTTTTATCCTTTTCAAGATACTCTCCCCCTTAAGGAGATGAGAGAAATAGACAGATGGATACTTTCTCGCCTTCAATCTATAATTGAACTCACCACGGTAAGCTTTGAGGCATTTAAATTCTACGAAGCTGTTCATCTACTCCATAATTTCGCTGAGCATGATTTGAGTTCTTTCTATTTTGATGTACTCAAGGATAGGCTTTATACCTTTCCCGCTAAATCGCAAGCGCGGAGATCCGCTCAAACAGCACTGTGGTACCTGCTTTTAAATTTGACTCTCCTTTTGGCACCCATTCTGTCTTTTACTTCGGAAGAGATCTGGGGATATATTAAGAAAAAAGGGTTAAGAACCGAAGGAATAACCTCTAAAAAACAGAAAGCAGAATTGAAAAATAACATACCTGAGAGTATCTTCTTATCGGTCTGGCCCAAAAAAAAATTGGAGACGGTGGATGAGAATCTAGAAAAAAAATGGCAGCATATACTAAAGGTTAGAAGCAAAGGACTAAAAAAACTGGAGGAAGCTAGAGAAGCGAAAAAAATTGCTTCTTCCCTTGAGGCTAGCGTCCTGATACATGCTCCTGTATCTCTCATCTCGCTGTTAGAAAGTTTAGGGGATGGATTAAAGGAGGTTTTTATAGTTTCAGAAGTCGAGCTAAAAGTTGCCCCAGAGACTAAGATTAAAGTAAAAAGAGCGGAGGGGAGAAAATGCGAGCGGTGCTGGAATTACAGCCCCCACGTGGGAGAGAATAAAGAACACCCCATCCTCTGTGAAAGATGCGGCAAAGTAATAGCTAGCCTTACAAAGTAGACCCTATGATTCTGTTTCTGGTAGCTTTTCTTATCTTTCTCACCGATTGGATAAGTAAAATTTGGGTCAGGCATAATCTTTCTCCCGGTATACCTAAACCCTTAATTGAAGATTTCTTTTACTTGACTCGTGTTGAGAATTCAGGGTTTTTTTTCGGTCTGGTTTCTCTCAAGCAATCTTTATCTATATTTGTGAATTCATTGGCAATCCTCTGTTTAATAATTCTGGGGAGAAGGATTTCACGAAAAAGCTTATGGGGTAAGATTGGCTTGGGTTTAATGGTAGGAGGAGCAGGGGCGAATTTTTGGGATCGGCTGGGGGATGGACAAGTAACAGATTTTTTGGATTTTCGTCTTTGGCCTGTCTTCAATCTCGCTGATGTAGCAGTTTGCGGAGGATTGGCTATCTTCATTTGGGTATTCCTCATATTAACTCGCAGAGATGCATCCGATTCTTTTTAAAGCAGGTCCATTTGTCATTCATACTTATGGGGTTTTTGTAACCTTAGGATTTTTACTTGGCCTTAGCTTATTCTTGTACGCAGCTCGGAAAAAAAATCTGGAAGAGGGAAAGATGCTCAGTCTTTCTCTCTGGGTGGTAACGTCGGGCGTTGTTGGGGCCAGGATATTCTATGTATTAGACCAGCTTTATTGGTATCTCGAACATCCACAGGATATACTGAAGATCTGGCAAGGAGGATTGGTTTTTTATGGAGGACTCCTTTTTTCTTTGGTTGTCGGCTTTTATTTTATTCATCGTCATCGCCTTCCTTTCTGGGAGATCGCCGATATATCCGCTCCTTCCCTTGCACTGGGTATAAGTATTGGTAGAATCGGCTGTTTTTTCAATGGCTGCTGCTACGGAAAGCCCTGGAAATGGGGTCTGATTTTTTCGCCTGATTCTGTTGCCGGCAGGGTTTTTCCCGATCAGCCTTTATTTCCTACCCAGCTTATGTCTTCCGTGAATCTTCTGATAATTTTTCTTATCTTGGTTGTTGTGAAATCACGCCAGAGACTTACCCAGCATATTTTTTTATGGTTTTTAGCTCTTTACTCAGTCCATCGTTTTATGATTGAGTTTATTAGAGCGGACTATGCGGAAGTTCTTTTCCATTTGACAGCTCCCCAATTCATAAGTATAATCCTGGGGATTTCTTCTCTGGTGCTAATGATTAGTAAAAGAGGATATGGTTAAGAATGTAGCTATTCAGCAGTTTTTGGTGCAGGATGAGAAAAGAGTGAGACTAGATCTTTTTTTAAAAGAACAAATGCCCTGTTTTTCTCGTTCCTTCATTCAAAGCTTAATCAGAGAAGGGAAGGTTTTTGTAAACAAAGAGGTTGCTAAGCCGGCTTATCTTATGGGAAAAGGAGATAGAGTCGAGGTTAATATTCCACCCCTTGGGCAGCCAATTCCAACCCCGGAACCTATCCCCTTGGACATCCTCTGGGAAGATAGCAGTCTTTTAGTGGTAAATAAACCAGCCGGGATGCTGGTCCATCCAGTCTCTTCTGGACAAGGAGGTACTCTGGTTAACGCCCTTCTTGCTCATTGTGATCATCTCTCTAAGGTGGGTGGGATCCTACGCCAAGGAATTGTCCATCGTCTGGATAAGGATACCTCAGGAGTGATGGTGGTAGCCAAGGATGACCCCACTCATCTAGCTCTAGCTGCACAGTTTCGAAAGCGAATAGTGAGGAAAACCTATCTCGCTCTAGTAAGAGGAAAACCTTCTCAAAGTGAAGGAACCATTGAGGCAAAAATAGGGAGAGGTCCTAAAGCCGGTAAGAAAATGACTATAGAGGGTAGATACAGTCGGGAGGCAGTCACTACTTATCGAATGCTAAGGCAGTGGGAAAACTGGAGTCTCTTAGAAATACGTCCTTTAACCGGCAGGACTCACCAAATTCGCCTTCACCTGCATTTCATAAATTGCTTTCTACTAGGAAATGACCTTTATGGAGCAAGAAAGGGAAGGGATTTTCCCTACAAATTAAAAAGAGCTATGTTGCACGCTAAAAGCTTAGGCTTTTTTCATCCTCGGAAAGAAAAGTGGATGGAGTTTGAAGCACCTCTACCTCAGGACATGAAGGAGGCTATTTGTTGTCTGAAAGGCAAGTGATTGACAAATTTAAGCCGATTGATATATTAATCAACACCACTTCAAAAGTGTTCAGCAATCGTAAATACTCAGTGAACCCCGTCATTGCGAGCAAAGCAATCTCGGTAGTCGCCGGTAGCCGCAGGCTTCAGCTGCGTAAAACCTTAGTCTGCGTTTGGAGGCCCCCTAAACCCCATTAGATGCTTGCTATCTCACGGGGTAAAGAGTGCGGCTACTTACTCTGCTCCTTGCAGTCAACAACATAGAACGTCCTTCACTGAATATTTACCTAGAGGATGCAGCTTATTTATGACCACGCTAATCAAGATAACATAGAAAGAACCAAAAAGGAGGGTGGAATGCTCAGGGATGACATTCTAAAAAAGGTGAAGGAGATTACTAGCGAACAGTTGGGAGTAGATGAATCTCAGATCGTACCTGAGGCCAAGTTTGTAGATGATCTGGGAGCAGACTCATTGGACACAGTGGAATTAGTGATGGCTTTGGAGGAAGAATTCGATTTGGAGATTTCCGATGAAGAGGCAGAAAAATTGACCACGGTGCAGAAGGTAGTAGATTATATTGAGAATCATCTTGAACAATAATAATGAGTGGTCAAAAATTAGTGGGAACATTTTTTTATCTATTTATCAATTTCCAACCACTGGATTGAGGATAAAGCATGGTGCACCAAGTAGTCGTTACAGGGATGGGAGTAGTTTCCCCCATCGGTATTGGGGTCGAAGAGTTTAGCAAGTCCCTTTTTCTCGGGAAAAATGGGGTAGGAAAAATAACCCATTTCGATCCTTCCCCTTACCGGAGTCGTATGGCTGGTGAGGTTAAAAATTTTGATCCTTACAGCTATCTTCCACCTAAAGAAGTCAAACGAATGGATCGGTTCACTCAACTAGGAATGGTAGCAGCAGAGGAGGCCGTAAGACAGGCGGAAATAACCGATGAGGATAATGATCCAGGCACAATAGGGGTCTTGGTGGGCTCTGGTGTGGGAGGACTGCGTACTATTGAAAGAGAACAAACCACCCTCTTAGAGAAGGGCCCTCAACGAGTAAGTCCCTTCCTGGTTCCTATGTTAATTACCGACAGCACCTCAGCCCTAATTGCTATTAAGTATGGGTTCTATGGCCCCAATTTTTCTGTCTCTACCGCCTGCGCTACAGGGAATCATTCCATAGGAGAGGCATTCAAGATTATCCAGAGGGGAGATGCGGAAATTATGATTGCTGGAGGAACTGAAGCGGCTATTACTCCCCTGGGATTGGCTGGTTTTTGCGCAATGCGAGCTCTGTCCACCAGAAATGAACATCCTGAAAAAGCCTCTCGACCCTTCGATAAGGAAAGAGACGGATTTGTAATAGGAGAAGGAGCCGGAGTTGTGGTTCTAGAAGAGCTAGAACAGGCTAGGAAAAGAGGTGTGCCTATGTGGGGAGAAATCATCGGTTTCGGCATGAGTGAGGATGCCTATCATATCACCCAGCCAGTGTCGGATGGAAGAGGAATCAGACAGGCAATGAACAAGGCACTAGAGGATGCCAAAATTTCTCCTGGAGAGGTAGATTATATAAACGCTCATGGGACCTCTACTCTTTTTAATGATAAAGTAGAGACTCAGGCCATTAAGGATGTTTTTGGAAGAAAAGCTTACCAGATTCCCGTAAGTTCCACTAAGTCTATAACTGGTCATCTTTTGGGGGCAACCGGCGGAGTGGAATTGATAGCTTGTCTTTTGGCCCTTAGAGAGGGCATTCTGCCTCCCACTATCAATTATGAAAATCCTGATCCTGAATGCGATTTGGATTATGTCCCCAACAAAGCCAGAGAAGTCAAAATAAAGATTGTTATGTCTAATTCCATGGGCTTTGGGGGACATAACGCCGTATTGGTAGTCAAAGAATTGTGAGATGAAGATGAGTTCTGTCCGGAGAGAGGAGCTGGAAGAACTCCAAAGAAACCTCGGTGTTAAATTTTCCAGCCTAAATCTCTTAGATCAAGCCTTAACGCATGCTTCTCATGCCAAATCAACCAATGAAAGAACTGTCTCTCACTACCAAAGACTAGAATTTTTAGGGGATGCAGTACTGGAGTTAGTTACCGCAGAATGGCTTTTTAAAGCCTATCCAGATCTGAGTGAAGGTGAGCTGTCCAAGCTTCGTTCTACCATGGTATCCCAGGAAAGCTTTTCTCATTGCGCCCGGAAAATCAAGATAGGAAATTATATTTTAATAAGTAAGGATCAAGAAGGGATCCAGTCGCAGGATGCTTTATTGGCTGATGCTTATGAGTCTATAGTCGGAGCTCTATATCTAGATCAGGGATTGGAGACCACACGAGACTTTATATTGGAACGATTTATGGAAGAAGAGGAGAAGATTGCCAAGATAAGGGACTTTAAATCCCAACTACAGGAATATACCCAATCGGTGTACAAATCGCTTCCTCAGTATCAGGTAATCCAGCAAATCGGTCCAGGCCATAGTAAGAAATTCAGGGTAAAGGTTATAATCGAGGGGAAAGTCCTGGGAGAAGGTTGGGGAACCAGTAAAAAGAGGGCAGAAAAGATCGCTGCTCAATCTGCCTGGATGAAGGTAATACATAATGAAAACTTTAATGATCAGCATCTCAGGGGTAAGAGGAATCGTGGGAGAAGCTCTCATCCCTGAGATCGTAACAAAGTTCTCAGCAGCCTTTGGTGAGTTTCTCGGCACCGGACCCATTCTTGTGGGTTCGGATACCCGTACATCAAATGAAATGTTCAGACTCTCCGTCTTTAGCGGTCTAATTTCCACAGGGTCTGAGGTTATCGATGTAGGTGTTTGCCCCACTCCTACTCTGCAGCTTATGGTAGAGAAACTCCATGCTAGTGGAGGTATCGCTATTAGTGGGAGCCACAATCCGGCGGAGTGGAATGCCTTAAAGTTCATTCGTTCTGATGGCCTTTTTCTTTATCCCGAGGAAGGAGAAAAAGTTTTACAAATTTATCACAAAAATAAAATAAGGCGAGCGGCCTGGAATCATCTAGGCAGGATTTATAAGGAAAACTCAGCCATAGAAAATCATCTGGAGCAAGTCTTGAAAGTTGTAAATGAAAAAAAAATTAGAAGTAAAAAACTTAAAGTTGTTATAGATGCCGGTAATGGGGCGGGAGCGCTAATCAGCCCAAAGCTTTGCAGGAAGCTAGGATGTGAGGTAGTTTTCCTTAACTGTGAGCCCAACGGTATCTTTGCCCGTCCTCCTGAGCCGATTCCTTCTCATCTAAGGGAACTTTCCCGAACAGTCAAATCTACCAGAGCAGATATCGGTTTTGCTCATGATGCTGATGCAGATAGACTGGCCATAGTTACTGATAGAGGAGAAATTTTACCTGAGGAATATACTCTCTTACTGGCAGCAAAATTTTCCCTGAGCAAAAAAACCGGATTGGTAGTTACAAACCTTTCCACCACCCAGGCTTTGGATGATGTAGCTGCCGGATTTGGCTGCTCTGTTAAACGAACAAAAATAGGGGATATTCATGTATCCCGTTGTATGAAGGAGGAGAAGGCAATAATAGGGGGAGAGGGAAATGGAGGAGTGATTATCCCCGAGGTTCACTACGCTCGGGATGGAATCGCCGCTATTGCCCTACTGCTTGAGTATCTGGCTGAGAGCGATGAACCAGTGTCAGAATTAGCTAACAAACTACCCCGTTATTACATGGTAAAAGGAAAGCAAGCATTCGCTGGAAAAGATTTTTCATTGATTAAAAACAAATTAGAGGAGCAGTTCCAGTCCGAGAGTCTTGACTTTCTTGATGGGGTGAAAATTACCTTAGAGAACGGCTGGATTCATATAAGACCCTCAGGTACCGAACCGGTGATTCGTATCATTACCGAAGCAAAAACCAAAAAAAGAGCAGAAGCTCTCTACCAGATAGGGCTAGAGAAGATTAATGAGGTGGCTTGAAGATAAAAGATCCAAAGGATTTCAGGAATCATTAAGCTAGAGAAGGAGGACATATGAAATCGGTAGCAAGGTGGTATGAAAGGTACATAATCGAAAAGGGGAAAGAGACTCTCCTCTGGGCTTTCATTGCCTTTGTGACCAGCGTGCTGGTCTCCCGTTTAGTTGTTCTGGATGTAGAGAAGGGAAAGGCTATTTTCGGCTATCTTTACGTTAAAGGTTATCACATCCATCACTTTTATTATGGGATACTTCTATTGATAATCTCCAATTGGTTAGCCTTGATTAGATATAAAAGATTATACAGGAGGATTTTTAAAGGAATTGCCAGCGTGATGTTCGGAGGAGGTCTTGGATTAGTTGTGGATGAGTTTGGACTCTTGTTGACCATGGAGTTTGGCATTAAAGGGAATTACTGGGCTCCTCAATCCTATTATGCTATAGGAGTGGCAACATTTATCTTTTTAGGGAGTTTGCTGTTTTTAAAAGCAGATTAGCACAAAGATGGGAACAATTACGGCTATAAATTCTCAGAGGAGAAATCCTAATAGATACTCTATCTTTATAGA
>DAOVGK010000089.1 GCA_030672445.1 Candidatus Aerophobota bacterium | reverse complement strand
CTAGCCCAAGAAGGTGCTGACGTAATGGCGGCTGATATTAATGCTGAAAATGTTCAAAAAGTGGCTGAAGAAATTAAAAAATTGGGAGTGAAGGGAATTGGGATCAAGATAGATGTTTCAGAAAAAAAAGAAGCCGAAAAGATATTTGAGACAGCCAAAGAAGAATTTGGAAGATTAGACGTTCTCGTCAACAATGCAGGGATTAATCGCGATGCAATGCTGCATAAAATGATGGATGAGGAATGGAATCAGGTATTGGCGGTAAACCTTACCGGGGTTTTCTTCTGTACTAGGGCGGCGGCAAAAATCATGAGAGACCAGAGGTATGGAAGAATTATTAATATTTCCTCAGTCAGCTGGTTAGGTAATATAGGGCAGGCTAATTACAGCGCTTCCAAAGCCGGGGTGGTGGGTCTCTCAAAGACAGCCGCCCGAGAACTGGCACCTAAGGGAATAACGGTTAATGTAATCTGTCCTGGCTTTATCGATACTGAGATGACTAGAGCTGTCCCGGAAAGAATAAAGGAAATAATATTAAGTAAAATTCCTACCAGACGGATAGGAAAACCGGAAGAAGTAGCCAATGTGGTTGCATTCCTGGCTTCGGATGAGGCTAGTTATGTAACCGGAGCGATTATCGATGTAAGTGGAGGGATGGTTTTGTAAATCGGCAGGATCAGTAATGGAGAAATTATCCCCTGGATCTCAAGTGAAATTCAAAGCTGATAAGGTAAAAACTGTGGTTCCTGGTGAAGATGTTCGTAAAAAAATAGCCTCTTTCATTGATCATACTCTACTTAGCCCTGATGCTACTGAGAATGACATAAAAAAGCTCTGTGAAGAGGCAAAGAAATTCGGCTTCGCTGCTGTTTGCATAAATCCGTCATTTGTTAAGCTAGCTGCCGAGCAACTGAGAGGATCGGGGGTGAAGGTTTGCACGGTGGTTGGATTTCCCTTGGGGGCAACCCACAAGGAGGTAAAGAGCTATGAGGCGGCCAAAGCTATTGAGGAGGGGGCGGATGAGATCGATATGGTAGCCAACATCGGAGCACTCAAAGAAAAAAACTTCCAGTTGGTTTACGAAGATGTCCGAGGGGTAATTGAAGCTAGTAAGGACAAAGTGGTAAAAGTTATTCTGGAGATGGGAAGTTTAGAAAAAGATGAGAAGATAGCTGGATGTGTGTTAACCAAGGCTGCCGGTGCCAGCTATGTAAAGACTTCTACTGGCTTTGGTAAAGGAGGTGCTACCGTCGAGGATGTTGCTTTGATAAGAAAAATTGTGGGAACCGGGATGGGAATCAAAGCCGCGGGAGGGATAAGAAACCTTGAGACCGCTTATAGCCTAATTAAAGCAGGAGCTACCAGACTCGGCACCAGCAACGGGGTAAGTATTGTCAAGGAGAGC
Organism: Candidatus Aerophobota bacterium; assembly: GCA_030672445.1. The sequence continues at coordinate 8,934 of DAOVGK010000089.1, read as the reverse complement.
CAAAAGGTTGGGTAGAGGGGATAGATCTTTAGAGCATCTGCATAGCTTTTTTCACTTCTCTTAAGGTAGAGGTAGCTACCCGGCTAGCTCTACCTTTTCCTTTCTTTAGGATCTTATCTAAACTTTCTTTTTCTTTTTCAAGCTCTTTTCTTTTTTGGCGAAAAGGGGCAAGATAGTTAATTAAAAGGTGGGCTAGATTTTTTTTGCAGGTAGTGCAGGCCAGAGCTCCCTCTTTACAATCTTTGAAAATCTGTTCTAGATCTTCTCCCAAAAATTTACCAAAGATCTGATGATAGCTGTAAACATTGCATTCTTGAGGATGTCCAGGGTCTCCTAAATAGATTTTCTTAGGGTCAGTGAACATTCCCTGGATCTTTTCTTCAATTATCTTCGGCTCCTCGGAAAGAGAAATGTAGTTATTATAAGACTTACCCATCTTCTTTTTCCCATCTAAACCTAAAATTTTCACGGTTTCAGATAAAAGAGGTGCCGGTTCAGGAAAGACACGGCCGTAAAGACGATTGAAGCGTCGAGCTATTTCCCGGGATAGTTCCAGATGAGCTACCTGGTCCTCCCCTACGGGAACTTTGTTTGCTTTGTAGACAAGAATGTCGGCTGCTTGAAGAACTGGATATCCCAGTAGTCCATAGTTATTTTCCTGACCCATTTCAAGTTTTTCTTTATAGGTAGGACAACGTTCCAGCCAGGGAATAGGGGTAATCATAGATAAAAGCAGATGAAGCTCGGCATGTTCGGGTACGTATGATTGCACAAAAAGAGTAGATTTTTCTGGATCCAGACCTGCACAAAGCCAATCAATCAAAACATCCTTGATATCTTGCTTAAGTCCTTTAGTATCTGTTCGATCGGTAAGAGTATGCCAGTCAGCAATCATAAAGAAGCATTCATATCTATCCTGTAGTTTAACCCAATTAGAAAGAGCCCCTAGATAGTTTCCCAGATGGAGCCTTCCCGTAGGCCTCATCCCACTGAGTATACGCTCTTTATCCATTTTTCTTTTTCGATACCCCCCAATCAGTCACCTTCTTTCTTTTCGATTCACAATTCACCATTCACGATTCACTATTTAGAGTGGTCGGGGCGACCGGATTCGAACCGGTGACCTCTTGCGCCCCATGCAAGTGCGCTAAACCAGGCTGCGCTACGCCCCGTTAATCCAATATTCTCAATATTTCTTGCAACTCTTTTTTTATAACTAAGGGAGTAATGGAGTTTCCCTTTGTTCTCTCTAGCTCTTTTTGAGCTCCATAGATGGTAAATTTTTTTTCGTAAAGCAGTTCTTTTATTTCCAGGATTACTTCAATATCTTTTCTTTGGTAACGACGATGTCCTCCCCTACTTTTTTGGGGTCGAATCTCCTTGAATTTATTTTCCCAAAACCTTAAGACATAAGGAGGAAGATGGGTAATCTCACTCACCTCACTAATAGAAAAATATAACTTTTCCGGAATCCCAGTTTCCTTCCTTTTTTCGTCCGCTTTAGTATCCATAGATTGTGCTCTCTAGATTACAGAAAATGGGGACGTGATTATTTTTTCTAGCTTTCTCTTCCTACAATTGTTTTTCCTTGTCAAAAAATAATCACGTCCCCATTTTCTCATAATTTAACCCGCGGAGGTAGAAGAAATACCTCTTCTACCTCCTCAAAATAATTCCTTAGGCTACCACTTCTCTCAGGTTCTTACCGGCTTCGAATTTGGGCACCTCTTTGGCCGGAATCTGAATTTCCTTACCTGTTTGAGGGTTCCTTCCTCGACGCGATTTTCTCTTTCTCACTTTGAAGCTTCCGAAGCCGACCAAAGTGACTTTCTCTCCCCTCGCCAGGCAGTCGGTGATGGTAGAAGTTACCGCATCAACCGCTTCCTTAGACACCTTCTTCGTTAACCCTGTCTGATTAGCTACCTCCTCCACCAATTCGGCTTTGTTCATTTGCCCCTCCTTTATAGGGTATAAGTCTTAATATATCACATCTGCTTGTCTTGGCAAGTTGCTGTGGCTCCTACATTCTTTTCCCTAATTTTCTTTCCTTTCCTTGTAACAAACGTCCCAGATTAGATCGGTGGGTAAAAACAATGAGAGAAGCCGCCGCTATGCTTAAATATAGATAAAACTGACCTTTGTCATTTACCCAAAGCCAGATGAAAAGTGGAAGGCTACCTCCCCCTATCATCGATCCCAGAGAAACGTAGCGAGTAAGACCCATCACTAAAGCCATAGTTAAAGCAGAGAACATAAAGGGAAAGGGGGTAAGAACCAAAAAAACTCCCCCTGTGGTAGCTACTCCTTTTCCTCCCCTGAATTTTAAAAAAACTGACCAATTATGTCCTATAATAGATGATAGTCCCAGCATTCCCCCGGCTATTTGAGGACTAATCCCAATGGAGGACGCACATAGTGTTCCTGCCCACGCAGAGATTCCTCCCTTGGCTATATCAGCGACCAGTACTGCTAGGCCGGGCAAAAGTCCTAACACTCGCAAGGCATTAGCAAACCCTATATTGCCACTACCATAATCCCTTATATCTATTCCTTTAAGAAACCTCGCTACGAGGTAACCAGAAGGAAGAGAACCTATGAGATAGCCCATGAACAAAACGAAGGGAAGAGTAGTCATTTACCCTTACCAAAGCTCTTCCTTAGCTTTTCTTTTACTTTCTCCTCGATAAAGTCTCCCATCACAATAGCATCTTCCTCTAAGAGATTGAGATTATCAATTTCCTCTATCTTTTCTTTTCGGTTCTCCTTCTTTTTCTTTAGTTGACGCAGACTAAGTCTAATTCGTCTCTTTTCTCGATCGATCTCTATAATTTCCGCGCTTACCTCATTTCCTACTGCAACTGCTTCATCTGGATGAGAAACATAGTCCTTGTCCAATTCTGAAACGTGAATTAATCCATCTATCCCAGGAGCTAAATTTATAAAAACTCCAAAGTTCGTTACCTGCTGCACTCTGCCGGAAATCAAATCTCCGACTCTGTATTCCTGAAGGAATTTTTCCCAAGGATCGGGTTTAACCTGTTTTAGACCCAGAGCTATTTTCTTTTTTTGGGCATTGATATCTAATATTTTCACTTCTATCTTTTCTTCTTCGTGCAGAACCTCTTTAGGATGCCCTACACGCTTGTCCCAGGAAAGATCAGAAACATGAATCAAACCCTCCAGCCCTTCTTCAATTTCTACAAAGACTCCAAAATTTGTAAGATGGGTGACTTTGCCCACTAGCTGCTCACCTACCTGATATTTTTTTTGAACCTGTGTCCAGGGATCAGGCTTGGTTTGCTTTAATCCTAGGGAAATTTTCCTTTTTTCTTTATCCATTTTTAACACTTTTACCTTTATTCTGTCCCCAACTGAAACCACACTGTGCGGGTCCTTGACCCATCCCCAAGAAAGATTCTCAGGATAAATCAGTCCATCAATTCCTCCCAAATCCACAAAAATGCCAAACTTAGTTATCGAATTTACTCTGCCAGTTACCGTTTCTCCTTCTTTTAAGCTAGAAAGAGTTTTCTCTTTCCTTTTTTCTCTTTCTTCCAAAAGTAAAAATTTTCTAGAAAGCACTATATTCCTAGATCCTTTTTCAAGTTGAATAACCCTGACGGCTAGATTTTTCCCGATGAATTCTTTGAGGTTGTCTGTCCTCTTTAGACTTATATGAGAGGCAGGGATGAAAGCTTTCAAGGATCCTAGGTTTGCTAAAACCCCTCCTTTTACTATCTTTACCACTTTCACCACTATGGGCTTTCCATCCCGGAAGGCCTCCTCGAATTTTGCCCAGTTTAGACGAAAATCTGCTTCCTTTTTGGATAGCAGAAGGCGTCCTGTTTCATCTTTGCCTGAAACATAAACGTGCATGATCTCCCCTATGGGAGGAATTTTTTTTCTTCTAGGGTCGAATTCTCCCCAGGGCATAAAGCCTTCGGATTTTGTACCCATGTCCAATAATATTCCTTCCTTGCCTGCTTGTACGATCTTTGCCTCTATTATGTCTCCAAGCTTCACCACCCGGGGAATCTCGTATCCATGAATGATTTTGGCGAAATCATCTCTTCTTTTCTCCACCTTCTCTTCCATTTCCGATCTCATTATACTATCGGCAGCTTTCTCCAGAAGCCTCTCTTCCTTTGATTTAGACACTTTTAGCTCCTTTTTCGTAAAAGATATCCCAAGAGGAAATTACTAAGCTACCGAAAATTGACCAAGTCGATTTCTTATCTTCACTATTAACTCTTCAGGAGTAGAAGTTCCTCCGGTGATGCCAACTCTTTTTATCCCTTGCCATTCTACAGAATCGAGGTCTTCTTCTTTTTCCACGAAATATGTCTTCACTCCCATTGATTGAGATAGTTTAGCCAACTGAGAAGTATTAGAACTATTATGTCCCCCCACCACTATTAACACCTCAACCTTTTCGGCTAGTTTCTTAGTTTCTTCCTGACGACGTCTTATCACTTTACATATAGTGTTAAAAACTCTACACTCTTTTCCTCTTTTCACTAGATTCTTTACAATATCACTGAAATTGTCAAGACTTTCTGTGGTCTGAACTACTACCCCTATCTTTCCTGTAAAAGGTATTTTTTTTATTTCTTGAGGATCTTTAACCACGAAGGTTTTCCTTTCTCCCGCACTGGCCATTACTCCTTTTATCTCAGGATGGGTACTTAAACCAACGATAACTATCCGGTATGAGTTTTGAGAAAGGAATTTGGCTATCTTTTGCACCTTTGCTACGTAAGGACAGGTAGCATCTATTACTTTTAGACCTTTTCTCTTCGCCCGTCTGATTAAAGAGGGATCAGCTCCGTGCGATCTAATAATTACTGTTCCTCCCTTCACTTGGGACAGATCCGACACGAAGACGACTCCTTTTCTTTTCAGATCCTCAATTACCTGAGGATTGTGAATTAAGTCCCCCAGAGAGTAAATTTTTCCTTCTTTTTTTAATTCATTTGTCACTAATCTCAAGGCTCTTTTTACCCCAAAGCAAAAACCAATTTCTGGGGGGAGAAATACTTGCATACCCTACGGCCTCTCGACTAAAGTTTTCATACTCTTTTCTAACTTCTGATGAACTCTTTGTACCTCTCTTTTAATATCTCTGCCTTCGTATAATAGTTCACTCTCTAACGGCTTTCCTATACGAACTTTTATCTTGGCCAGTCTTATTAGCTTTTTCCCACGAGGAAGGGCCTTATCCGTTCCCCTGATAATAACAGGAATCAGAGGAACTTTTGTTCTCACAGCTATTCTTGCCGTTCCTTCTCTCAAGGGTCCAAGATTTCTCTTTTGACTGCGTGTTCCTTCCGGGAAGAGAACCAAAATCTTACCTTCTTTCAAGAGCCCGAGAGCCCTTCGGTAGGTTTTACGATCTAATCTCTCTCTTCTGACAGGAAAAGCTCCCAGTTTACTTATAAAATAGCCGAACAGGAAGTTTTCAAAAAGCTCCCTTTTTGCCATGAAATTAATTTTTCTTGGAGCAAGAAGACCTATGACAATGGGATCAAGATAACTTAGATGATTGGAGGCAAGGATGGCCCCTCCTTTTAGAGGAATGTTTTCCCTTCCTTCAATCTTTATGTCAAACAGACCCTTAAAGATTATTATGGCTAACTCACGTAAGAGGTAATACCAAAGAGGGATTTCCTTCATGGGGTAAGTTTAGTTTTTACCACCTCTAGGATTCTATCCACTGTCTGGGGAATGTTCAGACAGGTATTGTCAATAACTACCGCTCCTCCAGCCTTCTTCAGGGGAGCGATCTTTCTCTGGCTGTCTATCCTATCCCGAGTGAGAAGGCCAATGGCTACCCTTTTTTTTTCCGAAGATAGACCCTTGTTGATTTCTTCCTTCCAGCGTCTTCTTACCCTTTCCTTAAACGAGGCTGTGAGAAAAATCTTGACTTCAGCTTTTGGAAAAACAACTGTTCCTATATCTCTACCTTCCGCTACAATACCTCCTTCTTTACCTATTTTCTTTTGCTCTTCTACCATCGCTTCTCTCACTTCTTTGATAGTGGAGATGAGAGAGACGTTTTTATCTATCAGAGGAGAACGAATCAAAGAGGTTACCTCTTTACCATCGAGGTAAATTTTGGTTTCAAGATTAGATTGAGATTTTAAGGTAATTTTTGTTTCTTTAGCTAGTTGAGGGAGCCTTTTTCCATCCTTAATGTTTACTTTATTCCTTAAGGCTTTCCAGGTCAAGGCCCTGTACATAGCTCCCGTATCCAGGTACAAATAACCTAATTTCTTGGCCACAAGCTTAGCAGATGTGCTTTTTCCTGAGGCGGCTGGTCCATCAATGGCAATTGTTAAACCTCTCTTACAAGGAGGAGAGGATGGTTTGGAGATTCTTGATAAACTCTTCATTTTGTGGTTTTGTTCCAATGGTGACTCTTATATAATGGGGAAGATTGTAGGCCCCCATTCCCCTCACAATTATTCCTTTTTTAAGGAGTTCACCTTCAACATCTTTTGCCTTTTTTCCTATTTTAATCAAAATGAAATTTGCCTGAGTAGGAATAAAGGAAACTTTGAGTCTTCTAAGATTGGAATAAAGAAATTCTTTCCCTTCTCTAACTAGACTTTTGCTTTGATTAACCTGATCCTCATCCTCTAGACTGGCTAAAGCAGCTACCTGGGCCAGGGAGTTTACATTAAAGGGAGAGCGAGCTTTGTTAAGTAGGTCAATAACTTCAGGGCTGCCAATCCCATAACCTACTCTTAATCCTGCCAGACCATAAATCTTGGAAAAAGTACGCAAGATGATAATGTTGCTGTTCTTATCTAAGAGATCTATGCTTTGAGGATAATTTGTATCTTCCACATATTCATAATAGGCCTCATCGAAAACCGTTAGGATCCGGGGGGGAACATCCTTTAGAAAGTGCTCCACCTCATCTTCGGTAATAATGGTGCCGGTGGGATTATTGGGATTATTAATAAAGATGAGCTTTGTTTTAGAACCAATGGCTTTGCTCATTTCTGATAGATCCAGTCTGAAATTCTTTAAGGGAACAGAGGCAACTTTTGCCTGGCTGAGTTGAGCATCTATTTTGTACATGAGGAAAGAGGGATCCCCCATTATTGCTTGATCACCTTTCTGGAGAAAGATCCGAGTGATCAGAGAAACGACCTCGTCGGAACCATTACCCAGAATGATGTTTTCTTCCTTGACACCCAGTTTTTCCCCGAGAGCCTTTTTTAAATAATAACTCCCTCCGTCCGGATAAAAGTTGATTTTTGAGGCATACCCTCTAATAGCCTCCACTGCCTTCGGAGATGGTCCTAGAGGATTCTCATTGGAAGCAAGCTTGATTACATTCTTTAACCCAAACTCCCTTTTTACTTCCTCTATGGGTTTGCCTGGTTGATAAGCTTTAATCTTGTAAATATCAGATATCTCCTGCCCAGTAAGAAATTCATCTCTTTCAGAGTAACTATTTAGCTTTGTCATATTTCACCGCAGAGCACGCCGAGAACGCCGAGAATCAGGAAAATTATTAACGACTCTTTGAAAATAGCTACACCAATAATTTTTTCTGTTATTTCATTAAGTTTCTCTTTTTGATTCATCTCTGCGCACTCTGCGATCTTTGCGGTGAACGGTTGCTTTTATAATTAATTATCTTCATTAAGGTTGGCTTTTAATACTGCCCCTTCCTTAGCCGAGCTTACCAATTGTATATAGCGGGCCAAATAGCCCTTCTTTAACTTAGGAGAAGGTTTTCTCCAACTTTTCCTTCTTTTGGTAAACTCTTCTTTAGACAAGCACACTTCAAGTTTTCTTCGAGGAATATCAATTAGAATCTCGTCATCATCTTTTAAAAGGGCGATGGGACCACCTTGGGCCGCCTCCGGACAGACATGGCCTATGCATGGACCTCTTGTACCTCCTGAGAATCGTCCATCGGTAATCAGAGCTACCGAATCAGATAGCCCCATTCCTACCACTGCGGCAGTGGGAGAAAGCATCTCCCTCATCCCCGGTCCTCCCTTTGGTCCCTCGTAGCGAATGACGATAACATCATGGTCTCTTATTTTGTCTCCGTAAATGGCTTTAACTGTATCTTCTTCGTTATCAAAGACCCTGGCTCTACCCTTGAATTTTTTCATCTTTTCCTCTACGGCAGATTGCTTCACCACTGCTCCTTCAGGCGCCAGGGAACCTGTTAGGATAGCTATGCCCCCCTCTCCACTATAAGGATCATCTAGACTCCTGATTACTTCCCTATCCAAGATTTCTCCTTTGTGGGCAATTTCCTTTATAGATTTACCGGAGACGGTAGGTCGATCAACCAGGATCCCTTCAAGAGTGTTCAATAGGCCAGGAATTCCTCCTGCCCATTCCAGATCTTCCATGAAATAGTCTCCCCCTGGGCGGAGATTAACCAAATGAGGAGTTCTTCTACCTATCTCATCAAAAAGCTCAAGTGATAACTCAACCCCGGCTTCGTTAGCAATGGCCAGAAGATGAAGGACAGTATTAGTTGACCCCCCAAGAGCCATGTCCACCCGAATGGCGTCCTTAAAGGCACTCCTGTTCATTATCTTTCGAGGAAGCACATTTTCTTTAATTAATTCTACAATTCTTTGTCCACTTTCATAAGCAAGCCTTCTTTTTTTTGCTGAAACAGCTAAAGCTGTGCCACACCCAGGAAGACTCATTCCTAAAATCTCTGTAAGACAGTTCATTGTGTTGGCTGTATATAAACCTTGACAGCACCCTACACCAGGACAAGCTTCCTCCTCTAGAGCTTGAAGTTCTTCCTCGCTTATCTCTCCTTTTTTAAACCTACCCACTACTTCAAAGGCATCCCTCACATAAGAGAGTCTTTTTCCTCTCAATCTACCTGAAAGCATAGGACCAGCTGTCACTACAATAGCAGGAATATTGAGACGGGCAGCAGCC
>DAOVGK010000031.1 GCA_030672445.1 Candidatus Aerophobota bacterium | reverse complement strand
TTGGTTATTGTGAACACTGTATTTACTCTGGCATTTTCCATCTGGATGCTTAATGGTTACTTTTCCACTATTCCTATGGAAATAGAGGAAGCCGCTCTTATAGATGGATGTAGTCGTTTAAAAACCATAATCCATGTTACCTTACCCATTGCTATACCTGGAGTTGTGACTACTCTTATTCACACCTTCATTGCTTCCTGGAATGAGTTTATGTTTGCCCTAACCCTTATCAATAGTGCGGCAAAAAAACCATTAACACTGGGTCTTTATGATCTTGTTGGGAGGTGGGAATGCAGTGGCAGTATCTTACAGCAGCTTCTCTGTTCGCCGTTGCTCCTGTTATAATTTTATTTATTTTGATTGAAAAACAACTGGTCCAGGGCTTGGCTGGTGGAGCCATAAAGGGATAAACAGATAACCACCTTAGGCTCTAATAATTGAGTTTTCAAGGTGTATCCTTTCCAGCCTTCCAAGGAACTTATAAAATGGCTTCCCTTTTAAATTTGACAGAATTTCTAAGTTGTTGTAAATTGTATTTAAGTCTTTTAATAAAGAGGTGAGGATTACGGTAAAAAAAGAAAAAATTGAGCAAGGTGTAATAGATATGTTCAAGGTGAATATGGGTATCAAAAGTGGTGAAAAGCTGGTTGTGGTTACAGACATACCAACCGCGGAAGAATGGATAAAAAAGGAAAGCAAAGAAATTTACGAGATGATTGAAAGATCTTTACTTGCAAAAATGGTAAGTGAGATATCTAAGGAAAGCTTTCTAGATTGCAATGTGGAATTTTACCCATACCCCTCCGTAGGAAGGGATGGTACAGAGGCTGGAAAAGAAGTTGAGGAAAAAACGAAGGAAGCTGATGTAGTAGTTGCTATAACAAGCTATTCACTTTCCCATACAAAAGCACGAGAAGATGCTTCCAAATCAGGCAATCGCATTGCAAGCATGCCTACTTTTGTCTCTGAGATGTTCTATCCAGGAGGACCAATGGCCACAGACTACACAAAGATACATGAGGAATGCGAAAAGATAGTAAAGGTGATTAATCCCGCAAATGAGGTTATCATAACATCTCCAGATGGAACAAATCCAAGATTTAGCTTGGAGGGAAGGTACGGCAATATCGATGATGGTATACTTAAAGAAAAAGGCGCATTTGGAAATCTACCCGCTGGCGAGGTTTATACTGTTCCCTTAGAAGGAACGACAAATGGAAGTTTGGTCGTTAAAAAAAGATGGTTTGCAAACCTTACAGAAAATATGACATTTGTTTTCAAAGAGGGAAAGGTGATAGAGATTATCGGTGGAGGGAAGGTAGGTGACAAATTCAGAGAGATGCTTACCTTTGAAAAAAATGAGGAGCCCTATATCTCTCGGAGAAACTGTGCTGAACTGGGTATCGGAACGAATCCAAATGCCAGACGCCCTGATAATGTCCTTGAGTCTGAAAAAATAAGAGGGACAGTTCATATCGCAATAGGGGACAGCTCCCATATGGGTGGTAAGGTAACATCAGATCTCCATCAGGATTTTGTCGTTCCCAAACCAACGATGAAATTTGATGGCGAGGTAGTTATGAAAGAGGGAAAATTTATAGCTTAGCTAAAATTAAATGAGATGATAGATAAATGAAGACCAAGCTGCGATAGAGTAAGAATTAAGATAAAAGTTTATCAGGAAGTGTAAATGGAAAGATACCAGACCCACCAAAAAGGAGAAAAATTGATGAAGTTGTTCACTGGCGGAAAGGATAAGCTAAAAAGTGACTTCTTTACTCTTCTTGCCTCTTTGGTAATCTCTGCCAGAAACTTGTGTTGAAGGACTAAATGTGTCCTTAAATGACTGGCCTGACCTTCTTTACTCAGGGAATAAAGCTATTTCAGAAGAGACTCTTTTCTCCTCTGAGAGGGCAAAAGAAGCAATTTTTCTCAAAAAGTGCCTCTTGACAAAAAAAAATTTGCTAACAATTAGTAATGAAGTTAGATCCTTGATAAGAAAAGAGCTAAAAACAGGGCCAAGAGGGGGTAAGAAATAGAAATAAATAAGCCCATTATCTTGGTAAAGGAAGGCTTTCCAGAGAAAAAAGTATTGAAAGATTAGTTTCTCTTTTGGAAACTTTCTACAGAAAAATGAATTAAGTCAATTTGGAAAATAAAAGAAAATTTCTCTTAGTTATTTAGGGAAGGAATAAATCCTTAACTCTCTTGATTCTTTGGAAATCTTTGTTTCAGAGAATGAGTTACATCTTACAGGGAAAGGAGTTTGATGTGGATATAAAAAATTTTAGGGAGTTGGAGCCATTCTACAGAGATCAACTCTTAGATGATGTAATTCCTTTTTGGCTAAAGCATTCACTTGATAGAGAATTTGGAGGGTATCTAACACTTCTCGATCGAGATGGGTCTATCTATGGAACAGATAAATATATGTGGGTTCAGGGAAGAGAAACGTGGCTTTTTGCCAAACTTTATAACACAGTTGAAAAAAGAGAAGAATGGTTACAATCAGCAAAAATTGGTGCAGATTTCATTAAGAAATATGCTTTTGATTCAAATGAAAGAGTATATTTTAGAGTTTCCCGAGAGGGAAAACCTATTCATAAGCCCTGGAGTATTTTCTCAGAAACTTTTATCATTATTGGTCTTGCTCAGTTTGCTAAAGCATCTGGTGATGAAGAGGCTTTAAACTTAAGCATTAAAACATTTTGGAATGTTGTTTCCTGGTTAAAAGATCCAAAAATGCTCAGTACAAATATCTACGCTGAGAACTATCCAATTAAAACACATGCAATACCTATGATTATGATAGCTACAACCCAAGAGATGCGCGAAGTGGTTGGCGATGAACGTTTTGACGAGATTATTGCTCAAAACCTCAATGAGATTCTTCATGTTCATGCTAAAGATGAAGTAGGAGCACTCCTTGAGACTGTAGGTAAAAATGGAGAAATTATTGATTCTCCTGAAGGGCGATGTGTAAATCCCGGTCATGCCATTGAATCAGTATGGTTTTGTTTACGAGAAGCTGTAAAAAGAGGTGATAGAAAAATTACAGAAAGAGCTTTGCAAATTCTTAATTGGTCTCTTGAGAGGGGGTGGGATAAAAAATACGGAGGAATATTATACTTCGTTGATATTAAAGGAAAACCCCCTGAACAGTTAGAATGGGATATGAAACTCTGGTGGCCTCACACTGAAGCTTTGTATGCTTTATTATTGGCTTATTATATCTCAAGAGAGAAAGAATATTTAGATTGGTATGAGAAAATTCATACTTATACTTTTAATCACTTTCCTGACCCAAAATTTGGTGAATGGTTCGGATACTTACACCGGGATGGAACAGTCTCTCTTAAACTTAAAGGATCAATGTGGAAGGGACCGTTCCATTTACCTCGTGCCTTGCTTTACTGTATGCAGCTACTGGAAGAAATGAATAAAAAACCAAAAGCAGCAGGCACTTAACAAAAAAAAATATGTTAATAATAATTAGTAGTGAAGTTAGATCCTTGTTAAGAGAAGAGCTAAAAATAGGGCCGGAGGAGGTGATGAGATAAGAAAATAAATAGGCCTCTTAGCTTGGGAAAGGAAAGCTTTACAAGAAAGAAAGTGTTGAAAGATTAATTTCTCTTTTAGGAGCTTTCCACAGAAAAATGGACCATGTCTATTATACGAGGAGATAAAATTATGAGAAAATTAGTATTAATCTTTCTGGTTATAACGCTAATAATGGGTGTTTCTCCTACATTGTTTGCTGGAGAGACGAGCAAACCCTACGCTGGTCAAAAAATAACAGCTCTTTATTTCTCCGCAACGTATGCTGAAGCAGCCAAAGCATATGCCGCCGAATTTAAAGAAAAAACTGGTATTGAACTTCTGGTGGTAGATTATCCATATCTCACTCTTTACGAGAAAATGGGTATTGCTCTCAGTACAGGTGATACCACTTATGACGTTGTCACACCTGCCTGCCAATGGGACGGTGAATCTGAACCGTATCTAATTGATCTTAGGCCCTATATAGAGCGAGACAACTGGGATGCGGAAGATGTAATTCCAGGATTATGGGAACAATCAGGTAAATGGGCTGGAAGAATTATGGGCATCCCATTTTCAAACACTCCTCAAATTTTAGCTTACCGTACAGACCTGCTGAAGGAAATACCAGATACGTGGGATGAACTGTTTACAATATTGGATAAGGTTCATAATCCTAAAAAAGGGTTCTATGGAATGGCAATTCCGGGTGTAAAAGAGCAGTTCAGTGGTTTATGGATGTGTGTACACTGGTCTCTGGGTGGAACTTGGGCAGATGAGAATTGGAATATTACCATTGATTCTCCCGAAACAAGAGAGGCACTTAGAATTGTAAAGAGATGGTTCTATTACTCAGATCCAGCTGCTCCTTCATGGGGTCTCCCTGAGTCAGATGCGGCATTTCTAAGTGGAAAGGCGGCAGTTGCTCTCTCTTGGCCAACACTTGGAATTGCTCCCAATGGGGATAATCCAGAAAAGTCTAAAGTTGTTGGTAAATGGGCTCTTTTTCCCTTGCCATATGAAAAAACCGGGTTATCAAATCTATCCTCATGGGATATAGGCATTCCGAAAGCTGCAAAGCATAAAGATGCTGCATGGGAATGGATAAAATTTTATACCAGCAAGGAAAAACAATTCCGTAACTTTGTGGAATATTCAATTCTTCCATCGAGAAAATCTGTATGGGGAAAAGCTGAGGTTAAGCAATCAAAACTATATCCGCATAAAGAAGCTTCTGATCGAGGGGCTCTTATCTGGTGGAGAATACCAGCCGGCACCATGGCAGAAACAGTTGCTCGTGATGCGGTCTCCAATTTTGTAACTGGCCAATGGAACATGGAAAAGGCAATATCTTTTATGGAAGATGGGTTAAGAAAAATACTTTCCGACTATCCTCCACCTAAAGGTGTAAAAAACATCGAGTGGGATTTTGTAAAAAGTCGTTTAAAAAAATAGTTTAAAAGTGGACCCTTTCATTAATTAATGGAGGGGTCCACTGTATTTTAAAGGATTACTCTAATGTTGATTTCTAGGCATATTGTTCAAAGTAGAAGAGATGTATTGTATTCTTGGTCATTCTTGATACCTGTATTTGTTATACTCTCAATTACAGCCTTCATTCCGCTGGGATTTGGGTTTGGATTAAGCTTTTTTAAGTACAAATTAAACTTACAGAGGGCTCCGATATTCAATGGGATTGGAAATTATATTGAGATATTTCACGACGAGTTATTCATCGACGCGGTTAAACATAACATTTTTTTTGCGGTACTTGCTGTTTCAACAGAGATGATCATTGGTATAGTAATAGCCATGATGCTTTCCGATGATAGTAAAATTACTCGCCTTTTGATAAGTTTGTTAATGATACCAATGATTATTGCACCTGTGGCAGCGGGTACTTTATGGAGAATGATGCTGGACAGAACATATGGAATTGTTAACTATTTATTAACCTTAGTAGGCTTACCTGCTGTATCCTGGATAGGAGATTATCGAATAGCTATTTATACAATTATTTTCGTCGATTGCTGGCAGTTTATTCCATTTGTGGCAATTCTCGTGCTTTCTTCTATCAAGGCGATTCCAATTACTTTAATAGATGCTGCACGGGTGGACGGAGCGTCACCCTTGAAAGTATTTACCAGAATAGTGTTACCAATCACTGCTCCAGTAATTATTATAATAGCCATGATTCGTTTTATAGATGCATTTAAAGTTTTTGATACAATATTTGTTATGACCCAGGGAGGACCAGGTACTGCTACAGAAATGCTTCCCACATATATATATCGCCAGGGAATAAAATTTCTAAGAATTGGGTATTCATCGGCAGCAGCGGTTCTTTTTATCATTTCTATGTCACTTATTGCATGGGGGTTTATTCATTTAAGAACAAAACAATTGGAGAGAATTGGATAATGACCAAACGTCTTGTAAAACAACAAAGTAGAAACTATTTATGTAACTTTCTTGGCTTTCCTACACGTGTAATAGTATTGATTTTTCTTTTTATTATCATATTATTCCCATTTTATTGGTTGATTACCAATGCATTTAAGGTTGAACAGGAGTATTTTGCCTCACCTCCTGTTATTTTCCCATCAAGAATAACTACGCAGAATTTTGTAGATGCGGTTGATAAGTATGATCTTTTTAAAGGTTTGAAGAATTCCTTATTGATTGCAACAGGAACAAGCATTGTTACGGTTTTAGCTGGCAGTATGGCAGCCTATACCCTTATAAACGGTGCCTTACCAAAAAAGCTCAAGAATGTCTTTGCTGGATGGTTTCTTGTTCAAAAGATGTATCCTGCTGTTCTTGTAGCGGTTCCAGTTTTCTATATTATCAGGTCTTTACATCTCATGGATAATGTATTATCCCTTATTTTAATGAATACGAGTTTTAATCTGCCATTGGTAATACTCCTTATGATAGGCTTTTATCAGGGACTTCCTTATGAAATAGAAGAGCAGAGTATGCTTGACGGTTGCTCACTACTGCAACGTTATATCTATATTTCAACTCCTATAGTAAAACCTGGATTAATAGCTACCGGGATGCTCACTTTTATTAATAGCTGGAATGAATTTCTCTATGCAGTAATTTTGACAGTATATCGCGCAAAACCTTTAACTGTAACTATCGCGGGATTCATTACAGATAAGGGGCTTATATGGGGTCCAATGGCTGCGATGGGTTGTGTGGTGGTGTTCCCGGTTCTTATAATTATGTGGCTAATGCAGAAGGATTTCATAAGTGGTATATCTGCAGGAGCATTAAAAGGATAATAAAAAGCTTCGCAATCTGAATATTTACCTGAAATGACTTCAAGAGAACTTATTATAAAGACAATTAATTTAGAAAAAACAGAAAGAGTCCCGGTAACCCTTTATTGGCTTAATCCCTTTGCTAGAGGATGGGAAAGCAGAGACCCCAGTTATTCTCGTCTACTGGAATTTGCCCGAGAATACCAAGATACTTTTGCTTTTGCTCCTATAGGAGATCCAAATTTTACCTATTATCTTGAGGCCACGAAAGAGAAACAAGACCCCTTTGTGTATAACGGGATAGGCAATTTGGGGGTATTTTTCTCATCTACAGATGGAATTAAATATGAGGTGAAAAAGACTGTAAAGGAAAGAAACAACATTCTATTCGAAACTACAATTGAAACATCTAAGGGTATTTTACATTCAATTGATCGAGTTGATAAGGATGTAGCCACTACCTGGCAGATGGGACCTCTTATTAAAGATATTAAAGATGTAGAAAAAATCCTTTCTCTTCCCTATGTCCCTCTAAAGCTTGATCTTTCTCAATTTTTAACTGCAGAAAAGGAATTGGGAGACAAGGGGATAATGGGATTAAGCATACCCGATCCTTTAGGTGCGGTGGTTCCACTTTTCAATTATTCAGAGTTTCTAATTCAATCCTTTACCAACAGGACTAAGATCTTAAATCTTTTGGGCTTTTTCTACGAGCGGCTTTACCAACTAATTAAATGTGTGAGTGAGGAAGTTAAGGAGACAGTGTTTCGCCTATTTGGACCGGAGTATATCACTCCTCCAATGTTGCCACCGGAATATTTTGATCAGTTTGTGACAAGGTATGATACTAAGCTTGTTAGATTAATCCAGGAAAGTGGTAATTTTGCTTGCATTCACTGTCATGGAAAACTGAAGCCGATATTAAAGGCGATTATGAAGATGAAACCAGATATGCTGGAGCCCATTGAGCCTCCTCCACATGGAGACTTAACTTTATTAGAGTTAAAAGAAAGGATAGGGAGTGAAATTTGTTTAATGGGGTATATGGAGTTTTCTGATCTGGAATTTTGTTCTATAAAAGAGGTTGACAAAAAAGTAAAAAAAGCTATTGAAGATGGTTCGTTGGAAGGAGGATACATCCTTCTCCCTTCCTCTACCGCCATTATTTCTCCTTTGCCTAAGAAAACCGAGAAAAATCTTATCCAATTTCTAAAATCGGGTAGAAAATACGGATGAGATTAGAGATAGAGTTGCTAAAGAGAACTCATTCCTTCCAATAAGGATCTTCCTTATATATAATTAGTTTTGGAGAAATTTTGATGAATCCAAGAGAGAGAGTTTTTGCAGCGATAGAGAGAAAACCGCCTGATTGTGTGCCTTGGACCTTAGATGTAGGTGCTTTTGAAGGGCTATCGCCCACCCTATTAGAGATATTTAAAAATAAGACAGGTTGTGAGAGTCCTGAGGAATATTTTAATTATGATATTCGTAAAATAGAATGTGAGTTAACTGCTAATGTGCCAGGAGCTACAGGAGATCTAAGTTTACGAAGCACTTCGGATTTTGAAAAATACATAAGAGAAAAATATCTACCTGAACTTCCCTCTGCAGCAAGAGTTGATGAATGGGGAATAGGTTATACTAAAGCATCACTAGCTCATTTTGAAAAAATGTATCATCCCCTAAGTAAAGTAAAAACAAGAAAAGAAATAGAAGAATATCCTTACCCCTGTTTTACAGGCAGGGAAATAAAGGAAAAAATAAATAAAATAAAAGCACAGGGATTTGTCTCCATAGGTTATGGTGGATCTATTTTTGAGTGGTCCTGGTGGCTGAGAAGTCAGGAATTACTACTTGTTGATATGATGATCAATAAAAGTTTAGCTGAAGCAGTTATGGACAAAGTAACAGATTATACTATACAAGTCTCACAAAAAATGACAAAATGGGGAGTAGATATAATATGTTATTACGATGATGTTGGAGCACAAACAGGTATGCAAATAAGCCCATCTCTTTGGAGAGAGTGGTTAAAGCCTCGATGGAAGAAAGTTTTTGAAATTATTCGTAAGATTAGTCCTCAGATAAAAATATTTTTTCATTCTGATGGGTATATAGCACCAATAATCCCAGATTTAATTGAGATTGGGGTAGATATATTAAATCCTGTACAACCTGAATGTATGAACCCGGAGAAAATAAAGAAAGAATATGGTAAATATATTACACTTTGGGGAACAATTGGATGTCAAAGCACTATGTCTCATAGCGATCCTCAAAAGATAAAGGAGGAAATAAAAAAAAGAATAGATAATATTGGAAGAAAGGGAGGGTTAATTATCTCACCGTCTAACGTTTTGGAACCAGAGACACCTTGGGAAAATATTATAACCTTTGTGAATTCCGCAAAAAAATACGGTAAGTTATTTTAGGCATGGAGACTTTTGGCGAATCCCATTTTCCTTCTGCCAGTAAGTTGGTAGTTATCTAAATGGCGATCTTTTACGAATCCTGCTAAAGCGGGTAAATTACAAAATAGGGAGCTTTAAAAATGACAGGGTATGAGCGGATGATGTTAGCCCTAAAGAGAAGGCAACCTGATAGAGTTCCTGCATGGGAGCTTATCGTAAATCAGCCTGTAATTTCCTCTCTCTCTACGGTGATATCTCCTATGCTGATTTTGTAGAGAAAGAAGATTTGGATGGTATAACCTGCCCGGAGGATCAAAAAAGAGACCAGTTAGGCAGCAATGTTTACAGCGATGAATGGGGGATAATTTGGAAGATAGAACCCAGAGAATTATAAAACCATGATAGATACAGCAAGAAAACATGGAGTATACCCTCTGGATCCTGAGATGGTCAAAAGATACAAGACCCATAATTACATTACCAAGTTTTGGAGGGTAAAACTCATGGGAGGGATTAATGAAAAAAAGTATTAGTTACTGGTCTTTTCCCGGGGTTTTGGAAGGCAAGCCTAAACTTGACCTTGAGGGTTGTATGAAGAAGGCTAAGGAGGCAGGTTTTGAGGGCATTGAATTTGCGGTGGCTGAGGCCGGAGAGCTCACTCTTAGCTCCACCAGGCAGGATATAAAAAAAATAGTTCAGGCATCTAAAGATGTGGGAATTGAGTTAAGCAGTCTAGCTACAGGCCTGCTTTGGGACTATTCTCTTACCAGTTCTGATGATAAAACAAGAGAGAAGGCTAAGGATATTGTCAGGAGAATGTTGGAGCTCGCTTCCTATTTGGGTGTGGATACGGCCCTGGTGATCCCCGGCACAGTGGATGTCTTCTTTAAACCGAATGCAGAAGTTGTACCCTATCATCTTGCCTACGAAAGATCGCTGGAGGCTCTTAAGGAATGCGTTCCTACGGCTGAAAGATATAAAGTCTCTATTGGCATTGAAAATGTCTGGAATAAATTCTTGCTCTCTCCTCTGGAAATGAGGGACTTTATTGATAAAATTGGATCTCCTTATCTGGGTGCCTATTTTGATGTAGGAAACAGCCTCCTTACCGGTTATCCTGAGCACTGGATCAGGATTCTGGGAAAAAGAATAAAAAAGGTTCATATTAAGGATTTCAAGACGTCTGTAGGAAATGTTAACGGTTTCGTTGATCTGCTGGAAGGGGATGTAAATTGGGCTGAGGTTATGAAGGCTCTTGAGGAAATAGGTTACCATGGCTGGCTAACTGCGGAAATCCTTCCTCCTTATTCACAGCATCCGGAGGCTCTTCTTTACAATACCTCCAAAAGCATGGATTTCATCCTGAGTAGATAAACAAAAGTCTTAAAACCAAATCTTTTGTCTATTTTTCCAAGGAGGAAAAGATGGTTAAAATTGGGATTTTGGGAGCCGGGTTTATGGGGGGTATGCATGCTGAGGTCTATCGTAATCTACCTAATGCCGAGCTGGTAGCCGTAGCTGATAGAGATCTGGACAAGGCCGGGAAACTAGTTGACAGACACAGAGCCACTGCTTATTCAACCGCTGAGGACTTGTTGGATCAAGAAAAGGTCGACGTGGTGGATATATGCCTGCCAACTTTTTTACACAAGGAATATGCGGTCAAAGCTGCCCGAGAAGGTAAGCATATCCTATGCGAAAAACCCATAGCCTTAACCACCGAAGATGCTGATGAAATGATAGATACCACAGAAAAGGCAGGCGTGAAGTTCATGATTGGCCAAGTAATTCGTTTCTGGCCGGAATATATTAAGCTAAAAGAGATTTACGACAGTGGCCAATTGGGGAAACTTCTTAACATAACTTGTATCAGGCTCAGTCCTACCCCTGACTGGGCTTGGGATAATTGGCTTACCGACCCTAAACGTAGTGGTGGAGCTTTGCTAGACCTACATATCCATGACACTGATTATCTTTTGTATCTTCTAGGAAAACCTCTTTCGCTGATTTGCTACGCCTCAAGCCATTCTCTTCCCTACGGTCATGTATTTACTACCTTCACTTTCGCTGATAACGTGATAGCCTTTGCCGAGGGAGGTTGGGATATGCCGGAGAATTTTCCTTTCACCATGGCCTACACTGCCTTATTTGAAAAAGGAGTGGTGGAATTTAACTCCCGAGCCGAGAAGACCTTAGCTATTTACAAATCAGGCCGGAAAGTGGAGTATCCGGAGATTCAGCAAGAGCTTGTCCCAGCCGCAAATACAGAGGGAAACATTGCTCAATTAGGAGGATATTTTTCCGAAATAAAATACTTTGTCGATAGCGTGGAAAATGACCAAGAACCTGCTCAAGCCAGTGCCCGGGCAGCAAGAGATTCACTTGAGATAGTCCTTGCCGAAAAAGAATCGGCAGAAACTGGTAAAATAATTAAAATAGGTAAGAGATTCAACAATAGCTAGCAAGCTTGGGGAAATGAAATATCAACAATTCTTAAGGGAGTTGGAGGCCGGAAGGATTGCTCCAGCCTATCTTTTTGAGGGAGAAGAGGATTATTTAAAGCAAGAAGCTCTAAAAAAGCTTAAAGAGAGGATAATCCTTCCCGATTATGAGGATTTCAACTATGAAAAGATTTCTGCTCTTAATGTGAATGCTACCCAGATAATAGAGTCGGTCTCTACTCTTCCCTTTAAAGGAAAGTATCGTCTGGTGGTAGTGGATGCGGTAGACAAATGGTCCGAAAAGGATCAAAGAACCCTGGCCAACTATTTGAAAAACCCAGTGAAGAGTAGCTGCCTGGTTTGCCTCACCGGAAAATTTGACCGAAGAAGAAAACTATACCAGGAATTTCAAAAAAATGGTAAGGTCATCTCTTTTTATCCCTTATGGGATGAGGAGATCATAGATTGGATTCAAGAAAGAATTGAAAAAGAGGGAAAAGAAATTGACCCCGAGGCCTTAATCTATCTTAGAGAAAGGATAGGAAACGACCTTCAAAACTTAAACCAGGAGATAGAAAAGCTGATCATCTTCACCCATCCGGCACGAACAATAGAGAAGGAAGACGTAGAAAAAGTAGCAGGAGAAGGAAAGGGGCTGGGAGTATTTGACTTGATGGGTGCCATAAGAGAAAAAGATCTTGCCAAAACCATTCACATCCTCTCTCAGCTTCTGGAAAGAGGAGAAAAACCTTCAAGAATCCATTCCCTGATTGTCCATGAGGTGCGCAGTTTACTCCGAATTAAAGAAAAAAAGAGGAGGCTTTCTCCTCAAGAGGCCTGCTCTATTGTCTTCGGACCGAGAAACTATTACCCTAAGTTTTATACTGACCTGGCCAACCATTATCTTCAGGCGGCTAAGAGGTTTAGCCTCTCTGAGTTAATTAGTGACTATGAAGATTTAGTTGAGGCGGAGGCATCAATCAAAACCGGCAGGGAAGAGCCAGAGGTAGCAATCCAGAGGATGGTAGTGAGTCTTCTGGGGTAGATACTCAGTGAACCCCGCCATTGCGAAGCGAAGCCATCTCGGTAGTCGCCGGTAGCCGCAGGCTTCAGCCTGCGTTTATGCGCACCCTAAAGGGTGCGGCTACCCGCTCTGCTCTTTGCAGTCAACAACATGGAACGTCCTTCACTGAATATTTACGAGCTTACTTTGTTTGTAGCTTTGCCGCTTCTACTGTATTTTTGAGAAGCATAGCGGTGGTCACGGGGCCAACTCCTCCCGGAACCGGGGTTATAAAGGAGGCCCTTTCTTTAGCTACCTCAAATTCAACATCTCCCACAATTTTTCCTTCCACTCTATTGATCCCCACATCAATAACTATGGCTCCTTCCTTCACCCATTCCCCTTTAATTAAGTTAGCTTTTCCCACGGCTACAATAAGGATCTCGGCCTTTCTGACATATTCAGGGAGAGTCCCCCTTTCTCCCGTAGCGATATGACAGACACTGGTGGTGACAAATTTATCCAACAAAAGAAGAGCGGTCGGTTTACCTACAATATCGCTATGTCCCACCATGACAGCCTCTTTACCGTAGAACTTTACTCCGGTTGACTTGATTAACTCCATTACAGCCATAGCGGTGCAAGGTCCCAGGGTTGGTCTGGCATAGACTACCATTCCCATGTTAGCCGGAGATATTCCTTCGGCATCTTTTTGGGGGTTGATCATCCTTTGCAGTCCTCGTCCGTCAATATGGGAAGGTAGAGGCATCTGCAAGATTATCCCACTCACCTTTTTGTCCTCGTTGAGGTGGTTAATGAAATCCTCAAGCTCCTTCTGGGAAATATCCTCTTTAAACTGGTGCAGGTTATACTCAATCCCTATTTTCTCACAGGACTTTTTCTGGGAACGAACATAAACTTTGGTTCCCGGATCTTCTCCTACTTGAATCGAGGATAGGCAAGGACTAACACCTTTTTCCTTGAGCATCTTAATTTCTTGGGCCAATTTTTCCTTTATTTCACCAGCAATTTTTTTTCCATCTATAAGAGTCGCGGCCATCTTAGCCTCCTTAAGGTTAAAATAATCCCACGGTATTTCCGGCCTCATCAATATCCACATCAACAGCGGCCGGCCGAGAGGGAAGTCCGGGCATAGTAGGAAAGAGACCACAGAGAGGATAGAGAAAGCCAGCTCCCACCGAGGCCCTAATATCTCTAACCGCCAGATTATAATTCTTGGGTACCCCCTTCCACTCGGGATTATGAGAAAGGGAAAGATGGGTCTTAGCCATGTTGATGCAGAGCTTGTCATATCCAAGACCGGTATAGAGCTTGATCCTCTGATTAGCCAGAGGAGCATAATCTACCCCATCAGCTCCGTAGATTTTGGTAGCTATAGTTCCGATCTTTTCTTTGATGGATATATCATCAGGATAAAGAAAATGGAAATTATTGGGCTTTTCACAGGCGGCTATAACTGCCTCAGCTAGTTCAATGCCTCCATCTCCACCTTTGGCCCAAACATCAACCGGAACTGCATCATCTGCACCGGCTTCTAGTGCCTTTTTGCGTACCAGCTCTATTTCAGCGGAGGTATCCGAGGTAAATCTATTTATAGCCACTACGGCAGGAATGCCAAAGGTTTTTACAATCTCTATATTTTTGGCCAGGTTCTGGCAGCCCTTTTCTAGAGCCTGCATATTCTCAGTCTCGGCAAACTTCTTTATCGTCTCATATTTTTGTCCGGGCCGAAGTATAAAAGCCCCCCCATGCATCTTTAGTGCCCTGATAGAGGCCACAATTACCGCAGCATTCAGCTTTAATCCACTCTGACGGCAGGTAACGTCGACAATTTTTTCAAAACCGCAATCGGCTCCAAAGCCGCTCTCAGTCACTACGTAATCGGCAAGCTTTAAGGCTACCATGTCAGCTAAGGCTGAGTTATTTCCATGTGCCACATTGGCAAAAGGACCAGCATGGCAGATGGCAGGAGTATTTTCTGTAGTTTGCACCAGATTTGGCTTGATAGCATCCTTCATCAGGACTGTCATAGCCCCGGCCATTTGAAGGTCTTCAGCCGTCACCGGCTTGTCATCATAGGTATAGCCAATAACTACTCTGCCTAATCTCTTTCTTAAGTCATGAAGCCCTGCAGTCAAGGCAAGAATAGCCATGGTCTCGGTAGCTACGGTAATGTCATAGCCGGTTTCTCGGGGGCAACCATTGGCTCGACCTCCCAGTCCTACCACGATACTCCTTAATGCACGGGAATTTAGGTCAACACAATACCTCCAGGTAACATTATGAGGATCGATATTTAAGCGATTACTGTGGAGGATACTTTCATCTATGCGAGCCGCTAAGAGATTATGGGCCGTATCTACGGCATGGATATCCCCGGTAAAATGAAGATTGATATTTTCCATAGGGAGGAATTGAGAATACCCTCCACCACATGCCCCTCCTTTGATCCCAAAAGTAGGGCCCTTTGAGGGCTCACGGAAGGCATTACACACCTTTTTTCCTATCTTGGCCAGGGCCTGGCCCAATCCACAAGCAACTACTGTTTTTCCTTCTCCTAAAGGGGTAGGAGTGATAGCCGTAACGGTAATGAATTTACCATTGGGCTTGTCCTTCAACCTCTCCAATACATCAAGAGAGATCTTAGCCATGTACCCTCCATAAAGCTCAATTTCCTCCTCTTTAAGACCCAATTCTTCGGCAATTTCTACAATCGGCTTCATCTTTGTTCTTTGGGCAATTTCTAGATCCGATAACATAGGCAATCCTCCTTTTCTATTTTTTTTGTCCCTTTATGAAGCTTATTGCTTCGGCTCGGGTGGCTGGATTCTCCCTGAATATTCCTCTCACCACCGAGGTGACGGTGGTCGCTCCAGGTTTCTTTACTCCTCTTATGGACATACAAAGATGCTCGGCCTCTATCATTACCAGAACTCCTCTGGGCTCGAGGGTTTCATTCACCACATCAGCTATCTGAGTGGTCAGCCTTTCCTGGACCTGTAGCCTTTTACTGAGAAGATCAACCGCCCGGGCTAATTTGCTTAGCCCGGTCACTCTTCCTCCTTTGGGTATATAAGCAATGTGGGCCTTGCCCAGGAAAGGTAGAAGGTGATGCTCACAGACAGAATACAGGGGAACATCCCTTAAAAGTATGATTTCATCATGTTTTTCTCCTTTGAGGATGGTTAAAAATTTTTTAGGATCTTCCCCAATTCCGGCAAAGATGTCTTCACACATTCTGGCTACTCTTGCCGGGGTATCCTTTATGGCGGACCGATCAGGATCCTCTCCTATTCCCTCCAGAAATAGTCTTACCGCTTTTTTAATTTTATCTTTATCCATGCTTACCTCGATTGTGAATTTTTTCCCAAATCCCAACTATTATATTAGCCCCTTTGAAGTTGTCAAATTCCTCCTTCAAAAGTTCCTGAAAGTCAGCGCTTCTAAGGAAAAATAGGCTTTGCGCCGATTTGTTGACGCCCCCAAGAGGTTTGATATATTACGGGTAACCTACGATTGAAGGAGTGAGCTATGCAGAAAAGCAAGGTTTTCCGCATTTTACCTGACGAGCCTTGGCCTAAGATAGATAGGTTATTTACTCGAAGTGGAATTAGAAATGAGATAAAGGATGATGATATTGTAGCCATAAAATTACACTTTGGTGAGTTAGGTAATACCCGCTACCTCCACCCTATTCTTGCCAGAAAAGTGGTAGAGTTAGTGAAAGAAGCAGGGGGCAGGCCCTTTTTAACCGATACCACCACTCTTTATAAGCGAGCGCGACACAATTTATTTGACTATTTAGAGACCGCGGCCAAGAATGGCTTTACTCGTGAGACCATGGGCTGTCCCATCCTCATCGCCGATGGACTACATGGAACTAATGGACAATGGGTTGAGCTTGAGTCATTTTATAAATTTAAAAGAGTAAAAATTGCTCAGTCTATTTATGAGGCAGATTTTTTGATTTCTCTGGCCCACATTACTTTTCATCCAGATGCAGGTCTGGCTGGCTCTCTAAAAAATGTAGCTATGGGCTGTGCCACAAAGGAAACCAAGCTGGCCATGCACTCATCAGAGGCAAAGCCCAGTTATAATGAAGAAAAATGTACTCAGTGTCTAAGGTGTGTTAAGATCTGCCCTGGCGAGGCTTTTTACCAAAAGAACAGCCAAATTCACTACCAGGCGGAGAAATGTATAGGATGTGGAGAATGTATTGCTGTTTGTCCATCTGGAGCCATAACGGTTCCCTGGGCCTCGGTTTTTGCCTTAGACGTACAGAGAGGATTGATGGATGGCTTTAAAGGGGTAGCTTCTGTCTTTAAAGAAAAAGTGGGATTTATCAACTTTGGCTTCGATATTACCCCTCATTGTGACTGTCCTGGGAAAAGTAAATTACCCGTGGTTCCCGACATCGGCATCCTTGCCTCTCAGGATGTTATCGCCTGTGACAAGGCAAGCTTTGATCTAGTCATGCAGGCTGCTCCTTATCCTGGATCCGAACTAGAAAGAAAGGGCATAAAGGCAGGACAAAATAAAATTGAGTCCGTCTATCCCGATGTAGATACCTCCAGATACTGGAAACTCTGTGAGGAGGCCGGCCTCGGAAATTTACAATACGAGCTGGAGATAATTTCTTAAGACAATTTGTTGTTGCAAACTATAATCGAAGACTCTGTTTAGGATTTACCAATGACGTTGTCTTGGTTCGAGTCTTACTCGGTTTTTCCGAACTGGTCAATGTCGATAACAAGTAAATCTCTGAATTTATCAAAAATAACCTCGTGTTACTGAAGATCTATTTTCAATAATTGAAAAAGCATTCGCTAACTGCTCAATGTATCTCTGGGTATTCTTTCTTCCTGCAATCCAACGCTTCATCGACGCGTCGCCAATGTTCAAATTTATACCATATCCACCTTCTCCTGCTATATTAATAATCATCTCGCTGATCATTCCATTTATAAGACTACCAATTATGATTTTTTCACCTCTTGTATTTCAAAAGGCAGAAACTGCACCCACAATTCTTTCACGAAAAAATGCTGCCGGAAGCTATACATGCAGACATATAGGAGAAGCAAGAAAGCAACATCCTTGACAAAACTTTTACTATATTATATACTTTTACCAAAGAGTAAAACTGCTCATGGAGTAAAAAATAATGAAATATCCAAACATTGGCGAAAAGGAAATAGTTGACTCATTGCTCCAGAAATTAGCTGAAATACTACCAGATCTAAAGATTGAGAAGACGGAATCGGCCGATAGCAATGCACTGTGGGATGTAGGGATAAAGGTTAAGGTTGGTCGGTCTTCAAAATGGCTTCGGTGCGAAATAAAAGCTAAAGGAGAACCATGGTATCTTTACCAGGCTATCGGTCAACTTACTCAGGCACCCCAGGTGAAGAAGGGGGATTATCCGGTGGTCATAGTTCCTTATATTTCAGAACAAGGTCAAAAAGTATGCAAGGAAGCAGGAATTGGATATATTGATCTTACCGGAAATGTCTTCTTGAGATTCAACTCCGTCCTTATTGAAAAAGTTTCCAGAGGAAAGACAATCTCAAAAGTTAGGAAAAGAACCGCTTCCAAGCCTCCCTTTTCTCCAAAGTCTTCTCGTATTCTTCGCGTTTTACTCGAAAATCCTGAGAGGACCTGGACCTTTGCCATCCTTTCCCAGGAGGCGCAAGTGAACATTCGAACAGCCTTTGTAGTAACTGAACTACTAAAGGAAAAGGCATTTATCCACAAGAAAAGAGGAGCTATATCGCTCCTAAAGCCAAAAGAGCTGCTTGATTACTGGGCCGAGAACTATAACTACCAAAACAATCGAATGCTGACATATTTCTCCTTCTCACGGACGTTTGAAGAGTTCAAAAAAAATCTATTCAAGACTTCCAAGGAGAAGAGTATTGATTATGCACTTACTCTGCATAGTGGAGCGACTTTAGTTGCCCCTTTTGTCCGTTTTAAGGATGTGCATTTCTATATAAAGGGAAAACCTAAAGTATGGGAAAAGGAATTAAATCTTAAACCGGTTGAATCTGGGGGGACAGTACATCTACTGGTGCCCTACGATGAGGGGGTATTCTACAATAGGCAGGAGGTTAATAAAGCGTTCGTTGTCTGTAATACCCAGCTTTATATTGATCTTGTCAGCTATCCAACAAGAGGAAGAGAGCAAGCAGAGTTTTTGAGAAAGCAAAGAATCAATTTTTAAAGAGAGGCTCGTTTTTAATGCCGGCGAGAATAATTAGTGAGTATCATTCGGCAATAACCAGTGCTTCAAAATCAGTGCTATTGGAACTGATGACCATCCTGAAAAGCTATCGGGAATTTATTGTTGTTATAGGGGGATGGGTGCCTTACTTTCTTTTGGAAGCAAATAAACCAGACGAAGTTGATTTTACTCATGTTGGTTCTATTGATATTGATCTGGTAATTAATCCTGATGTTATTGATGAAGCGGGATATGAGACTATTGCCAGGATGTTACTAGACAGAGAGTATGAACAATCAGAGGATATACTCTATCAGTTCGCGAGAACTGTGAGATCTGATATTGATAATAGAGAATATACCGTAGGTATTGATTTTCTCACCCCTCAGTCACCGAAAGGTCAAGGGAGAACTCATAGACATCGACAGATTCAACCAGATTTGAGGGCACGGAATCTAAAAGGTGCGGAAATCGCCTTGGAGTTAAATCAAAAAGTTCCCCTTGTCGGCATTCTACCTGGAGACGGTAAAACAAAACTTGATTTCAAAATGGCTAGCTTGGCAAGTTTCTTTGCTCTTAAAGGATTTGCCTTTGGAGAACGATATCGTGAGAAAGATGCTTATGACATCTATGCTCTTTGTGACTATTATAAAGAGGGTCCCGTTTCCGTCGCTGAGGAGATAAGACCCAACAGAGAAATTGATACTGTCAAAAGAGGACTAAATGCCATCAGAAATAGGTTTCGATCTCCTAAGACCGAAGGGCCCTCATGGGTGATTAATTTTATGGCTATCGTAGATGAAAAAGAAAAAGAAGAGATGAGACAGCGCTCATTTATGGTCGTAAATCAAACGCTGAAGAACCTGGATGTTTAGATGAGTGGTCAAAGGGGAGCATTCCAGTGTCCTTAGGGGATAATGGAAGAGCTCCTTACCATTGAAGAGTTTTCGAAGTGTCTAAAAATAAGTAAACATACTTTATGTAAAATAGTTGAAAAGGAGGAAATACCAGCATTTAAGTTGTCTGGACAATGGCGATTTAAGAAAGATTTAATAGATAAGTGGATGGAGGATGAAAGTCTTAGAAGAAATAGATTGGAAGAAAAGAAAATGAGTTGATAGAGGGAAAAAACATGTCTTTATCAAGTGAGATTAGAAAGGTA
>DAOVGK010000042.1 GCA_030672445.1 Candidatus Aerophobota bacterium | reverse complement strand
AACACAATAGCTAGAATGACATTTTTCTCCATAAATTTTTCCTCTTACTTTACCGGATCATAGCCCCCCGGGTTGAAAGGATGGCACCTTATGAGTCTCTTTATACCCAGCCAGCTCCCTTTCAATAAGCCATATTTTTCTAGAGCCTTTCGGCAATAATCTGAGCAGGTAGGATAGAACCTGCAGGAGGGCGGAAAAAGTGGAGAGATGCATAGTTGATAAAAAATTATTGCTTCTGTCCCCAGCTTTTTGGTCATCTTGGTAGACAACAAATTATTTGCCTTCCTTCTATCCTCTTGCCTCAGGGTTATTGCCCGGACACTTTCAAGGAATTGACTAATCGCCTCTTATTTCGTCTTATTATACCTTATCTTGATTGTCTTTGTCAAGTGATCGAAATACTGGAGATTCCCCAAAATTTTTAAAAGGGGGGAATCTCCAGATGATGAAGAGTTGACTTATCATAACAGTTAGGATAAAATAGACAACAAATTTGCAGAAGAGAGAGGAAAAGGCGATGCAGATCAAGGAAAATCAGGTTCCGAAGATTAAAGGTAGAATAGCTCTTCATCAATCTATGAAGAATCTAACGTCTTTAAAGATAGGAGGGGCAGCCAACCTCTTTGCAGTTCCGGAGGATCTGGAGGATCTTAAGCTGATCCTATCCTTTTGCAAAAGAAAGAAGATTCCTTTTTTTGTTATTGGTAATGGAAGTAAGTTGCTGGTGCCAGATGAGGGTTTCAAAGGAGTGATAATTAAGTTGGGCGGTTCCTTCAGGAAAATAGAGAATCACCAGGAAGAAATAAAGGTGGGAGCAGGGACAGATTTGTCCACTTTGATAGATTTTACAGCCCAAAAGGGGCTTTCAGGCTTGGAATCCTTATCTGGAATTCCGGGAACAGTAGGGGGAGCAATAGTAAGAAATGCCAGTGCCTTTGGACAATCGCTTTCCCAGGGGGTTTTATCGGTCAAAATACTGGATAAGGATGAAACCTGCTTAGTTCTTTCTAATAAAGATATGAATTTTGGTTATCGCACCTCCACTTTTCTTGCGCACAAGGATTGGGTAATAATTGAGGTTAACTTAGCCTTGTCCTCGGGAAAAAAGGAAGACATTTTTTTTCGTTTAAGAGAGACAAGAAAGAGAAAAATTCTTACCCAGCCGATTTCTTTTCCTTCTGCGGGATGTGTGTTCAAAAATCCTTCATCTTATCCAGCTGGTTATCTTATTCAACAGGCTGGATGTCTGGGAATGAGAATGGGAGATGCTCAGGTTTCTCATCAGCATGCCAACTTCATAATCAATAAAGGCAAGGCTACAGCTCAGGACGTACTCAGGCTAATAGAAGAGGTGAAAAAAAGAGTCAGGGATAGATTTGGGATTTCATTAGAACCTGAGCTGGAGATAATCTAAAAGCTCTTTAATAGGATAAATTTTCAATTCCAGACCGTTAAGAGGTTTTTTACCGAAGATGAGAACGGGTTTGCAAAGGGGAAATTTTTCACTTGAATATGGGGTGAAAAGGAAACATTTGCGGACTCAAAGAAAACTAAAAGCTCTCATTCTACTTATTGCCTTGGCGGTTTTGGGATGGGTAATAGCTAGATCCATCTTAGCCTCCCCTTATTTTGAGATCAAGGCTATCCGGATTGAGGGAACTAACCGATTACCCCAAGAAAAACTATTGAAATGGGCAAATATTCCTTCCGGACAATCCATTTTTCAGGTAAACTTAAGGAGAATAGCTAAGAGGATAAGTTCTAGTCCTCTGGTCAAGAGGGCTGAGGTTAAAAGAATTCTTCCTTCTACAGTTCTCATTCGGGTAGAGGAAAGGATGCCTTTTGTTTACCTATCCCAAAAAGGTAATCTTTATGAGGTAGACGGCGAGGGAGTTATTTTAGGAGAGAGGAAAGAGACTATGGATCTACCTATGATTACAGGAAGCGGCTGGTCATCCAGACCGGAAAAGATAAAGCTAGCAGTGAGAATTATGCACACTGCCGAAGAATTAGGACTATCTTTTTCCAAAATAGAGATGGATAATAAAGGTGCTATGGTTGGATACCTTAAAAAGGGAACCATGATTTATCTGGGGGAAAGGCCTCATCTAGCTTATCTATCCTATCTTCCCCTGGTTTTAGCCGCCAAAGGAAGCAAAGGTAGAGACATTAAATATGTAGATATTCGTTTTCGCCATCAGATTGTAGTGGGCACCGAATAGTTTATCTAAAAAGACGGGGGCAAATTTGAAGGATGACGTGTTGGTGGGATTAGACATTGGGACAACCAAAATCTGTGTCCTCATTGCCAAAGTGAAAAAGCAAAGAGATTTTGAGCTCATAGGAATTGGAATGGATCCCTCTGAGGGGTTAAATAAAGGGGTAGTCACAGATATTGAGAAGGTATCCTGGGTGGTCAAGAAAGCTTTAAACAAAGCCGAGTTCGATGCCGGTCTGAAGATAAGGCGAAGCTGGGTTAGTATTGCCGGTGATCACGTTCAGGCCCAAGATAGTCATGGTTTGGTTAAAATAGAAAAAGGTGATAGGATAATTACTGCCAGGGATGTAGAAAAAGTACTAGAGGATGCTTCTCATCTAGTTCTTTCTCCAGATAGGGAAATTATTCATGTTCTACCTCAGGAGTTTCTCTTGGATGAGCGAAGTGGGGTAAAAAAGCCCCTTGGGATTAACGCCGCCACTCTGGGAGTAAGAGCGCATATCATCACTGCTGCCTCTACCTGCCGACAGAATATTGAAAATAGTGTCCTGCAAGCAGGGTACGAGTGTGAGGGAATGGTTCTTCAATCCTTAGCCTCAGCTATGGCTACTCTTTTTCCTGAGGAGGAGGATTTGGGAGTAGTTCTTCTTGATATTGGTGGAGGAACTACTGATCTAGCTATTTTTCTCAGAGAAGGTATGAGATACACGAAGGTGCTGGGAGTAGGGGGTAACCATATTACTAATGATATCGCCGTGGGTTTTCATACTACCAGAGCAAGAGCTGAGGAGATCAAGATTAGGTATGGATCAGCTTCTCTGAGTTGCCTTGATACGGATGAGAAGATCGAAGTAGAAAGGGTAGCTGGAAGGGAGACCTATATAGCCAGTGAAGAGGAGTTGGTTGAGGTAATCCAACCACGGGTTGAGGAGATCTTCGAACTGGTGGATAGGGAACTCAAGAAAAGCGGGTATAAGGATTTGATAACAGCTGGAGTTGTGCTCACAGGAGGATGTTCCCTACTCCGAGGAATCAAGGGAATCTCTGAAAAAAAATTAGGGCTACCTACAAGAATCGGTTGGACTCGTATAAAGGAGCCGAAGGAGTTCGCTAGCCCCATATACGCTACGGCTGTCGGTCTAATTCTTTATGGGATAAAAAGAAGAGAGGAGCTTACTTCCAAGGACAAACTGGGAGTAAGAATTAAGGAGTGGTTGAAGGAGTTTTTCTAAAGTGAATTCTGGTAAGCCAATAGTGGGCATCACTATGGGTGATGCTGCCGGGATAGGACCCGAGATCATTATTATGGCTCTTGCTGTTCCTGAAGTGCACCGCATATGTAATCCTCTGGTCATTGGAGATGCTGCTACCATCCGAGATGCTCTTAAGACTACGAGTACAGAAATTAAGGTTGAGGAGATGAAAAGAGTAGATAATGCCCAATTTGCCATGGGAGTCATTGAAGTTCTTGACTTACATAATATTGATCATGAGGCTTTCCTCAAGGGTCAAGTAGCTCCTATGTTAGGTAAAGCAGCTTTTGAGTATGTTCAGCGAGCTGTTGATCTAGCATTATCGGGCAAGATCCAGGCAATAGTTACTGCTCCTTTGAACAAAGAGGCTCTTAATAGGGCAGGGTACCATTATGCTGGTCACACGGAAATTATTGCTGAACTTTGCGGGGTAAAAGAGGTCTGTATGATGTTGACGGTGGGAAATTTGAGGGTAGCCCACATTAGTGGACATCTTCCTTTAAGTGAGGCTTGCCGAGCAGTAAAAAAGGAAAGAATCCTTACCGTCATTAGACTAGGTCTTGAAGCTGTCAAGAAATTGGGTGTACCCGAGCCACGCATAGCCGTGGCAGGCCTCAATCCCCATGCAGGAGAGATAGGTTTATTTGGCAGAGAGGAGATCACTGAGATTTTGCCTGCTGTTAAAGAGGCTCGTGCGCAGGGGATGAATGTAGCCGGACCAATACCCCCGGATACCATTTTTTATCGGGCTAAAGAGGGAGAATTTGATCTTGTCATTGCTATGTATCACGACCAGGGACATATCCCTCTCAAGCTGTGGGATTTTTTCGGGGGAGTCAGTGTTACCCTGGGACTTCCTTTGATCCGTACCTCTGTTGACCACGGCACTGCTTTTGACAAAGCTGGCAGGGGGACTGCTTCTCCAAAGAGCTTAATTGCAGCCATTCGATTAGCCACTGAGCTGATTAACCAGGAAGGAACTATTTACCGCAAAGATCGCAGAGTGCGCAAAGATGAATCAAAAAGAAAAACTTAATGAAATAATAGAAAAAATTATTGGTCTAGCTATTTTCAGAGAGTTGTTAATAAGTTTCCTGATTCTTAGCGTTCTCAGCGTGCTCTGCGGTGAAATATGATAAGGCTAAATAGCTACAAATTTTCTTAAAAGGGATATTCAGGGATGAGGAATGACATCAAGGATATAGGGATAGCTCCAGAAGGAAAGAGCCGCATCGAATGGGCGGATTCGATGATGCCGGTTTTAAGATTAATTAGAGAAAGATTTTCTCGGGAGAAGCCCTTGAAGGGGATGAGAATTGCTGCTTGTCTGCACGTTACCTCTGAAACTGCTAACCTGATAAGGACGTTGAGAGAAGGGGGAGGTCTGATCCGTTTGTGTGCTTCTAATCCTTTATCAACTCAGGATGAAGTTGCCGCATCGCTAGTGAAAGACCACGGGATCGAGGTTTTCGCTATTAAAAATGAGGGTAGAGAAACTTATTATAAGCACATTAGTGCTGCTTTGGAGATAGATCCCCATATTACTATGGATGATGGAGCGGATCTGGTCTCTACTATTCATTCTGAGAGGATGGATTTAGCTTCAGAAATCTATGGAGGAACCGAGGAAACTACTACGGGGGTAATTCGTTTAAGAAGCATGGCTAAGGAGGGTGTTCTAAAATACCCTATCATTGCTGTGAACGATGCCAATACTAAACATCTTTTTGATAATCGTTATGGGACCGGCCAATCTACTATCGATGGAATTCTGCGGGCCACTAATGTTCTCTTAGCGGGTTCTGTCTTCGTGGTCTGTGGTTATGGCTGGTGCGGGCGAGGTATAGCCATGCGGGCTAGAGGAATGGGGGCTAAGGTTATCGTATGCGAGGTGGATCCATTGAAAGCTCTGGAAGCTAATATGGATGGCTATTCGGTGATGCCTTTATTAGAGGCGAGCTGCCAGGGAGATATTTTTGTCACCAGTACCGGGAATAAGAATGTTATCGGAAAGCCCTACTTTGAAAAGATGAAAGATGGTGCGATAGTGGCCAATGCCGGTCACTTTAACGTAGAGATTAATCTAGAAGATCTAAAAAAGTTGGCCGTGCAAAAAAAAACAATAAGAAAGGATATTACCGAATTTAAATTAAAGGGAGGTAAAAGAATTAATTTGCTGGGAGAGGGTAGATTGGTTAATCTTGCTTGTGCCGAGGGGCATCCCTCCCTGGTGATGGATATGAGTTTTGCTAACCAGGCCCTTTGCTGTGATTATCTGGTTAATAAAGGAAAAGAGTTGGAGAAAAGAGTCTATGGGGTTCCCAAAGATATCGATGCCCAGATTGCCAGGCTAAAGTTGAAGAGCATGGGGATTAAGATCGATAGCTTAAGCCAAGAACAAAGAGAATATCTTACCTCCTGGAAGATAGGGACTTAAGGGGTTTAAAATGATAGCCGTGCTAGAAACAGGTGGAAAACAGTACAGAGTTAGTCCAGGTTCCTTAATAAGGGTAGAAAAACTGCCCGCACAAAAAGGAGAAGAAGTAGTTTTAGATAAGGTATTGATGATAAAGAAGGATGAGGAAAGTTTCTACGGCAATCCTTGGTTAGCGGGAGCCAGAGTAGTGACTGAGGTTACCAACCAGGACCGGGATCGAAAAATCATAGTTTACAAGTTTAAGCGGCGTAAGAATTATCATCGTAAATATGGTCATCGCCAATCCTTCACTGAGCTAAAGATAAAGGAAATTCAATTCAGGAGAGGTGGCTGAGTGGTCTAAAGCGGTTGATTCGAAATCAATTGAGCGCCTCACAGGTGCTCCGTGGGTTCGAATCCCACCCTCTCCGCCACAGAATCGTATCTCGTTGTTCGTATTTCGTGAATCGCAAAAAGAATTAAAGATACACAATGCTGGGGGGATTCGAAGCCGAGCCGAGCGCATCCAGTGGAATAAGAATGAGCTACCGCATAGAGCTCGATCTAACCCAAACTCAACTTGCCCAAAGAATCAACGCCAAACAAAAAAGAATCTCTCGTTATGAAACCGGTGCATCATTGCCATCCATAAAAACTTTAGTCAAAATCGCCAAAGTTCTCAAAAAACGAGCTGGTTATTTTTTAGATGGATAAGGCGAGGAAGCCAGAGAAAATTAATTTACATAAAAGCTTCAAAGGGAAGGAAAGGCCGATATACAATTCTTTCAGAAGTATCCTTGAATGCTTCAAGGCATAACCTTGCCACTCATCTTTTGGAAAATGGAATAGACTTAAGATATATCCAAGATTTACTAGGCCACAAGCATTCAAAGACAACAGAGATTTATACTTTTGTAAGTAGGAAGTTTTTAGGTAAAATAAAAAGTCCTTTAGATACAATAAAAGATGGTGAGTATTGTATCCAAAAGTAGTATATCTGCAATGCAGATATCATCCTAATATGAGAGTATATCCGCATTGCGTATATAAACAAGTTAGCCGACATCGGCTTAGATTTAATGAATAACATCAAGGAGGTGATAATCATGCAAAAG
>DAOVGK010000060.1 GCA_030672445.1 Candidatus Aerophobota bacterium | reverse complement strand
ATATTCTGCTCCAAGCAGCGAGGTGGCTGGAAGTTTAAAAGATCCGTCTTAGACAAGTGGAAAAAGAAGACAGAAAAGAAAAAAAGGGAAGAAACCAAAGTTCTTACTCATGTCTAGAGCGGTGGATTTTTCCTTTACCCCATTAGAGATTTTATCTCTAACGGGGTTTACCTATTCTCATGGACTCTTCTTAGTATGTCCCAGAAGGCTCCCCGGTAGCCTTTCTTGATAGCATTAACTAAGATGCTGTTGTTATTGTAATTGTAGTTATCATTCACCTCTTCGGTGGTGGGAAGGAAAAACCTTTCATCTCCTCCAATCAGAGTGTTTACATAAGCCAGTATCTTTTCTCCTACTGAAGATGAGACGTAGAAAATTGGCTCAAAGAAATCTTCATTTCCCTTGATCTTGCCATAAAGATTTTTATTATTTTCTAAACTATCCTCTCTTAAAACCATTTCAGAAAGACGAGTCCCTGGATAAATCCTTATCCCTAAAGCTATGTGAGGTAAATTTTTTTGACAAATTGGATCATTTGTATATGATAAGTCAGAAATCAATCCATAGGAGAGGCTTAAAAAGAGAGTTTTTTGGCGAGTGGCAGGTGAATTTCATTGACTGTAGAGGAGATAAAAATGAGTCTGAAAGACGAAGTAGGACTTTTTAGCGGAAGGGCAAATCCGGCTCTGGCAAAAAAGATAGCCGATTACCTTGGAATTCATCTAGGAAAGATGGAAATTAGGTACTTTAGCGACCGGGAAGTATATATTAAGATCAATGAGAATGTGAGAGGAGAGGATGTCTATCTACTTCAGCCTACCAGCCCTCCTGCCAATGAGAATATAATGGAGCTACTTATAATGATCGATGCTTTTCAAAGAGCATCGGCAAGGAGAATCACTGCCGTCATACCCTATTATGGATATGGCCGACAGGATAGAAAGGACCAACCCCGAGTTCCTATCACGGCTAAACTGGTAGCTAATTTAATTACTACGGCGGGAGTGGATCGCGTGCTCACCATGGATCTTCACGCCCCCCAAATCCAGGGGTTTTTTGATATCAAAGTGGATCATTTGTTTGCCGCTCCGGTAATTATAGATTATTTTCAAAAAAAGAAATTTCAGGATTTAGTGGTGCTCTCCCCTGATGTGGGAGGAGTGAGAAGAGCCCGTGCTTATGCCAAAAGGCTAAATGCGTCTTTAGCCATAGTAGATAAACGAAGACCGGCGGCTAATGAAGCCGAAGTGGTACGCATAGTGGGTGAGGTAAAAGGAAAGGAGGTTCTCATCGTTGACGACATGATTGACACCGGGGGGACCCTGATAGCGGCCATGGAGGTTTTGCAGAAAGAGGGTGCCCGGGCTATCTATGCTAGCTGCACTCATGCGGTTCTTTCCGGGAATGCCTACCAGGAAATTGACAAATCTCCCTTAAAAGAACTGGTAGTAACCGACACTATCCCCCTGAATAAAGGAGGAATAAAATCCAAAATAAAGGTTCTTTCAGTTTCTTCCTTGCTGGGAGAGGCCATAAAACGTATTCATGAGAATAGATCAGTGAGTTCCCTGTTTGTTTAACCAAAAAATCAGGGGTTAGTTTTCAGCGATGGTAGTCGGTAAACCCCGTTAGATGTTCACTATCTAACGGGGTAAAGATCGATTCTTCACTGATGCCTGATACTTGATTGCTGATACCTGATTGAAGGAGAATTCTAAATGGAAAAAAGAATACTGAAAGTAAAGCTAAGAGACAGGACAGGTAAGGAGCATGCGAGAAAATTAAGAAAAAATGGGCTCTTACCTGCCGTACTCTATGGCCCTCATCTTAAAAAAAGTCTACCCCTCGAGATAGATATAAAGGAGCTGCACAGTTTTTTTTCCCATTCTGATAGAGCAAAGATCATCACTCTGGAAATAACTGATCAGAAAACGGATAAACAGCACCATGTCATAATCAAGGACCTGCAGCGAGATTGGATGAAAGGTGATCTCCAACACCTTGACTTCTATGCTGTTACTCGAGGAGAGATTATAACCACCACCGTTCCAATATCCTTCGTGGGAAAGTCCGAGGGAGAAAAAATAGGGGGTATCGTAGAACATCTGGTGCGAGAACTAGAGATAGAATGTCTACCCAAGGATCTCCCTTCAGCTATTGAAGTGGATGTAACTCCTCTCGGCCTGGGTGATTCTCTCAATGTAGGAGATATAAAGGCCCCCTCGGGTATAAAGATTCTCACTCATGCCCAGGAGTCAGTAGTCTCCGTAGTTTCACCGGTGAGAGAAGAAGTGGTCAAGGTAGAAGAAAAAGAAGCAGCCGAAGAGGTGGAAGTGGTTGGCAAGGAGAAAAAGATAGAAGAGACAGAAAAAGAGGAGACCCAGAAAAAGGGTAAGGGTAAGGATGAGGGTGATATTCGGACTGGGCAATCCAGGGCCTGAGTACCGAGAAAGTAGACACAATCTGGGGTTTCGTGTGGTGGAGGATCTTTCTCAAAAACATAAGATTGGACTGAACTTCTATTCTCATCAGGCTCTGATAGGAAAGGGATGTATAGGAAAAGAGGTGGTGATACTGGCCAAACCCCTCACCTTTGTAAATGCTGCCGGTGAGTCGCTTTACCAGATCAAGCAGAGTTACCGAGTAAACTGCCAGGATATCATATTGATAAGCGACGATGTGGATCTAGATCTAGCAAGGCTCAGAATTAGCAGCAAAGGAGGAGATGGAGGACACAAGGGATTAAGGTCAGTTATTCGGTCTTTAGGGACAGAGCTCATACCACGCCTGCGAATAGGAATAGGCAGGCCCAATGAAGAAGTAAATTTAAAAGAATATGTACTAAGTGAGTTTAACGCCCGGGAAAAGAAAGTAATCGAGGCCGCAATAGAAAAGGCCAGCGAAGCTATAGAGACGATAATTAGTGAGGGAATAGATAAGGCTATGAGTAAATATAATTCCAACGATCAACAAACAAAGGAGTAAAAAGGGAAAATGCTACACATCGTTGTCTCAGCAGCAGTGGGGATAATTGGACTAATAGGGGTGAGCTTGTTAGTGAGAGGAATTCTCAAAGCAGACCCGGGGAATGAATTGATGCAAAAACTTTCTAAGTCTATTCAGGCCGGGGCGCGAACTTTTCTTCTTACCGAGTATAAAGTGGTGGCCATAGTGGTGATTTTGGTGGCCATTTTTTTAAGTTTGGCCCCCTTTTTTGGTCACGGAGTCCAGGTTAACTGGCAAACAGCCTTAGCCTTTGTGACCGGGGTATGTGCCTCAGGTCTGGCTGGCTGGATTGCTATG
>DAOVGK010000059.1 GCA_030672445.1 Candidatus Aerophobota bacterium | reverse complement strand
CTTCAAATTTTTACTCAGAGCTGTGACCCCCAACACTCTACCTCCACTGGTTACCAACCCATGATCTTCCCTCTTCACTCCCGCGTAAAAGGTAAAGATATCGGGCAATCGAGACAGCCTCTCCAAACCCTTTATGGATTTACCCTTATCATAACTACCAGGATAACCACGCGAGGCAAGAATAACGCAAACTGCAGCCTGAGAACGCCACTCAAGATGAACCTGGTTGAGACTTTGCTCTTGCACGGCCAGAAGAACCTCCAAAAGATCATTCTTCAAGCGAGGAAGAGTAGCCTGGCTCTCAGGATCCCCAAAACGAACATTAAACTCCAGAACTTTAGGCTCTCCCCCTTTAATCATCAGGCCGGCATATAAAACCCCTCTAAACTCTCTTCCCTCCTCCTTCATCCCTTGCAGAGTAGGAATTACGATTCTCCTCATTATTTTCTTATGGAGCAAGGGAGAAATGGGACCGGGAGAATAAGCTCCCATCCCTCCTGTATTAGGACCCTGGTCATGATCATAGATTGGCTTATGATCCTGAGAAGAAACAAGGGGCCTCACAGTTTTCCCGTCAGTGAGAACTATGAAAGAGACCTCCTGTCCAAAAAGTTTTTCCTCCACTAATATTCTCTTTCCCGCATCACCAAAGGCCTTTTTTTCCATAATTAGCTTTATTGCCTTCACGGCCTCTTGCTTTGTCTCAGTTACCAGAGCCCCTTTGCCGGCTGCCAGACCATCAGCCTTGATCACCAATGGACATCCCCTTTTCTCTACATAAGAAATAGCTTTATCCGGATCTGAAAATATTTTAAAATCAGCCGTAGGAATATGGTATTTTTTCATAAATCTTTTGGCAAATACCTTGCTTCCTTCTAATAAGGCAGCCGCCTTGGAAGGGCCAAAGATCGCTAACCCTTTTTTTTGAAAGTAATCCACTATTCCATTTACTAAAGGAACCTCCGGTCCTACTACGGTAAGATCTATTCCCTCCTTTCTGACCAGGCCCACCAGAGGAGAAAATCTTTTTTCATATTCTGTTTCTTTACATTGGACAATCTCCGAGATGCCAGCATTCCCAGGAACAGCAAAGATTTCCTTAACTTCGGGACTTTGAGATAGTTTCCAGCACAGGGTGTGCTCCCTTCCTCCACCTCCTATAACCAGGACCTTCATTTACACCTCACTCACTATGAATAGCCAATATTGAGTCGTTAGGGCTCGGTGAAATAAGAAAAGAATATGGCTGGTTCCTAATCACTCACCCCTAACCCCCTGAATTATCGGTATTCTAATTCTTCAAGCTCTGGATGAAATTTAATCCAGTGATGGGGAAAAGCCTTTATATAGAACATGATCCAGTATTCCTTTTCTGACTCGGCTCCATACTTATTTTTCAAGAATAACCTCACCGCCCAGCAGTGCAGGTCTCGCTGTAAAGAATAAGCCTCCTCCCGGATTTTTTTTCCTTCTAGATCATAACGGACGGAAGCAGTAATTTGATTTTTCCCAAATTTGATCCCACCTCGGGTAATAAAATCGGTTACCCTGTCATCGGTGTATTTTCTTAATCCTAAAGTCAAATTCCAGATTTTCCCCTTGAGACTTAAATCGCTTTCTATCTTTTTATATTCCTTAGCATATGGATGATAGAGAAGGTAGAGATAAAGATGATTTAGATAAGGCAGGAGGGGAGTTAGATAGAATTTCCCCTCTAGCGGAGAAAATCTCTCCTTTTTCTTCGTTAGATCGTAATCCAGGTTGACTTTTCCGGAAATAAGCTTTCTTTTCCTGTGATAAAGGTAACTTCGAAGATCTAGCTTCAGTAAATTTGCAGAGTGGCTGTTTTTAGCGTGATCTCCTAAACT
This sequence comes from Candidatus Aerophobota bacterium, assembly GCA_030672445.1. Next base: position 5,286 of record DAOVGK010000059.1, on the reverse strand, counting down.
AAAGGGTAACTGAAAATCATTTTTTATCTCGGAAGAATGATAATAGCTCAAGGAAGGGTTCAAGATGTGGCTGTAGTTTCCAAATTTACCAGCAATCTTGAAAAGAAGATTTAACTCCTGGTAAGGTATACTTCGATAACCCTCCTCTTTCTCATTGTCTTGGGTATACCAGTATCGGAAGAGATGATATCCCAGTTTAGGCCGAAGTCTAAGATATTTAAAAGCAGTGAAAGGATAGGAAAAATCTAGAAAGGAGTCAGCTCGAACTATATTTTTGTCTTCTTTTCTAAAATTGGTAACTTCCGCGGCTTGACCCAAATAAAGACCGGATCTACCCAGCCTTCGAGGTTCGAGATTTTGCCTTATCTGGGGCAGCCTTTCTATGACTCCTCGCTCAAACTCAAGATTCACAGAAGGTTCTGCTAAAACTGCCACATTATAGCCAGCCCTCCTGTGTCCAAGGTATAGATAAGAAGTTTTGTATCCTTCACCAAAATAATCGTCCAGAAAATTTTTATCGGAAAGGCGATCCAAACGAACCTTAAGGTCGGTTGACTTAGACAGAGATTGTCGATGCCTTAACCTCAAGGTCCATCTCTCCTCTCCAGTATCGGCCTCTTTTACATAGTAAGTCTTTATCTCGCCCTCTGCCTGCTTTGATTCATAAAAAACATCTACGCCTTCGCCCCAGCCTTTCTTCTCTCTATAATCAAGATGCAGCCTTCCTTGAAAGCGGGCTGAACTATAAAAATAATATCCTGTTCGAACATACCAGCCGGAAAAATCACTATATCCAGGGCTGGGAAGCATTACCCGGTTCTTCTTGTTGAGGTACTGGATGAGATAAGGGGTCCAGAAAATAGGCATACTTCCCAGGTAAAGGGTTATACTTTTCATTATAATCTTATCGCCTGGATATACCTTAACGGTTCCAGCTCTCATTTTATAGTGAGGAAGGGAAAGGTCACAGGTAGTAAAATCAACTCTTTTCAGATCAACCATCTCAGAGGAAAAACGTGCCTTTTCTGCCTTATAAAAGAGAAGACCCTCTTGCCATCTCGGACTTCGAATTGTTCCGGCCTCACTTTTCAAATTGTATCTTAGATCCTTACCTCTCAGTATTCGGTTCCCGATTTGAAGATTAACCTCCTCCCCTGCTGTCAGATCGAGACTGTCCAAATTTACTACTATTTCTTCAGCCTTAAGCTGGACATCTTTATATTCCAACTGCGCGTTTCCCTGCCCAATAACCGAACTGCCCATCCAGTAAAGGCGATCTGCCTGAAGGTTGACCGGAGGATCTTTCTCCAGGGCAAACGAGGGAAAAGCTGTAACCAGAAAACCTGCCACAATCCCTATCCTCAAAAGGACTCTGAGAATCGAGCTCTGTTTTCTAAAGCCTGAAGTTCTCCCCCAGAAAGATCTCTCTTGCTTTTTTATCTTGGGTGAGCTCATCTCTTTTTCCGGCTATAAGAATCTTACCCTGATGCATGATGTAAGAAGAATCTGTAATCTGAAGAGTTTCCCTGACATTGTGATCAGTAATGAGTATTCCTATTCCTTTGTTTTTTAACTCAAAGACAATTGCTTGAAGATCTGACACGGTAATGGGGTCGATTCCAGCAAATGGCTCGTCGAGAAGTATAAAAGAAGGTGAAGTAACCAGGGCTCTTGCTATCTCTACCCTTCGACATTCTCCACCGGAAAGGAGATAAGCCTTCTGCTTCGCTAAGTGGGTAATCCCTAGTTCGGAGAGTAAATAATTTGTCCGTTCCTCTTGTTCCCCCGCAGAGAGATCAAGGGTTTCCAAAATAGCCAGAAGATTTTCCTTGACGGTAAGTTTTTGAAATACAGAGGGTCTCTGAGGAAGATAAGCAATGCCTTTTCTCGCCCTCTGATAGGTAGCAAGATGGGTAACTTCTTCGTCTCCTAAAAAAATCCTCCCCTGGCTAGGCTTGACCAAACCCACAATCATATAAAAAGTGGTTGTCTTTCCTGCCCCATTAGGTCCCAGAAGACCGACTACCTGACCCTGGGGGACCTCAAGAGAAACTTTATTTACTACCAGCTTTTTCTGATAGCTCTTACTGAGATTTTCCACCCTGAGAACCAACTTCCTCTTCCTCTCTTAATGATCCTAATACATAAGTCGCCTGAACTGGAGATCCTTCTGCCTCGAGTTTTTCTGTCTCTATCCAGATGGTTATTTTTTCTGCCAGTAGATCATTCCCTAGCTCATCGTGATAGTGAGCATTGCCCTGGATAATAAGTTTATCATCTTCACCGGTATAAGTGGCCATTTGGCCGGTGGCTTGCCTTTTTTTGTTCCCCTGGGTAATACTAACATTTCCCTTGGCTATAACTTCTTTTAAATTATTCTCCTCAGTTAGATACACCTCCATCTCGTCCGATAGCAATAATAGATCCTCCCAGGTAGCCTTAACCTCGCCTCTATAAAAGAGTATCCGATTGGTATAGTCTATTCTCTGCTGGGAGCTGCTAACTACTAACTCTTTCTGGGCGAAGACTGTTGAGGAGAGGCTCATAATCACCCAGAGAATCAATCCCATCCCCAGAAATTGTCTAGCTTTTTTCTTCATCCTCATCCCCCCTCAAGATATTCAAAGAGGGAATTGCCGAGCGGAAGCCCTGCAGTAGCTACTATATTTTATCTGACTGCCACTCATCCTTTATCTACCTCTTGAATCTCTTGGGTATTTTTAAGTGAAGATTTACTTTCAATAAGTCTGGTAGTAGGGTTATTCTTAATCTCTATCTGAGACAGGTCAGGATTGGCAACCAGGCCCCATCCCTCTATAAAAAGATTTCCTCTTTTTAAGAGAACCTTCTCCTCTGTCTGTAATTTTTTTTCTGAGGCTATCCATTCCAGTTCAGAAGTAAAAAGTTCGGCTCCGTCGACATAGGAGACAAACTTGACATCTCCTTTAAGAACGAGATTTGAGGTACGATTGTCCACAGTAACCCTTTGTGCCACTCCTTCCGAGGCAGGCCTACCATTTTCCAAAAGATTGAGTTTCACCTGGCTAAGGCTCATCCGTTGAGGAAACTGCACGCCAGAATTAGCTTGAAGTTCCCAGGATTTTCTACCCTTCTCATCCCATCCTACTAAATTGACCCCTCGCGCCTCTAAAAGAGGAATCTCTTTTACCGTGGTTCGCAAAGGATCTCCTACCTCTTCCCTCTTACAACCTACGAGTAAGGTAAGACTAGCCGTGATAACCGCCCCAAGAATGAGCAAATTTTTCTTCCTCATTTTTCTTTGAGTATCACTCCTTCTCAGATGATTCAAGAATATCTCGGGACTCCTGCTCTAAAATCCTTTGTAGAGTCTTCCATCTTTTTCTGACTATGGGAGGAAAACATCCATGGTGGCGAAGGTATCCTCTTAAAAAATTGATCGTCCGACTATCGGAAGGATAACCCGAACCCAGTGATCCATACCTCTTCTTCAGTTTAGATATTCTTCGGTCTCTTTCCACTTTAGCCAGGATTGAAGCAGCTCCTACCACGGGATAATTTTGATCGGCAAAATTCTCTACTACTAACTCTATTTTCGTCTCAGGATTAAGGAATCCCCTAATTTTCTCTTTGTAAGAATTACAATTCCGAGTAGGTGCATCTACATAAACGCGATGAGGATGAAATCTTCTTATGAGCGTGATTGTGCTTTCTAGCTCTAAATCATTCATTCCCTTTTTGTCAATTTGTTGGGGGGAGATAACGATTAACTCATAGTCTTCCGCCAAGAGTTCAATCTCCTTTTTTAGTTTTAAGCGCCTATGAGAAGCTAAAGATTTTGAGTCTCTCACCCCCTTTTTAATAAGCTCTGCCAGGCTAGATTCCCTTATCAGTACTCCACAAATAACAAGGGGACCTATTACCGGCCCTCTTCCAGCTTCATCAATACCTAAAATAAGCATAAAAAATTAACCCTCTACACATTAAGAACTCTGGTGGCTTCTCTTAGAGCATAACAACTGATATTTACCCCTACCGGAAGACCTGCCATATGAGTAGGGAAATGTTCTATATTAACCCCCAGACAGGTGGTCAATCCTCCTAAACCCTGCACCCCGATTTTTAATTGATTGATCTCTCTTAACAGTTCCTCCTCTAAGAGGGTATAGCTTGCTGTTGAGTTCCTCGCTTTCAAGGGGCGAAGCAGTGCTTTCTTGGCCAGAAAGGCGCAGGTCTGCATTGTTCCTCCTATCCCTACCCCGACAATGACAGGCGGACAGGGATTAGCCCCTGCCTCCTTAACTACCTTCAGGATGAACCTTTTTACTCCTCTTCTGCCCTCGTCAGGGGTAAGCATAGCTACTTTCCCCATATTCTCTGAACCAAATCCCTTGGGAAAAAGAGTTATCTTTATTCTATCCCTAAAAGAGGAGTTAAATTGAAAGTGAATCAGGGCTGGAGTGTTATCCTGGGTATTTCGTCGTAAGAAAAGGGGGTCATCTACCATAGATTTTCGCAGGTATCCCTGCTCATAGCCCTCTCTTACTCCCCGAGATATGGCTTCCTCCAACAAATCACCTTGGATACTTACTCCTTTACCCACCTCTACAAAAACCTCCGCCACTCCGGTATCCTGACACACGGGAACTTTTTCGGCCTCGGCAATTTTTATGTTCTCGATTAACTTACCTAGAACCAATTTGGGTAGTCTTTCCTCCTCTTCTTCCTCAGCCCGTTGAAGTGCTTCAAAGACATCCTTTCTTATTCCATAATTACTTTCCAGACATAGCTCAGATACGACCCTCCTTATTTTCTCTAGCAATTCCTCTTTCAACAAAGCTGCCTATTTACTCTGCTTGGCGTTTGCTTGCCTCTCATACACCCATCTACATCTTCTTCCTCATGGAATGCTTAATTTTACTTTAAACAAAAGGCCCTGTCAACCTTGCGCCTTGAATTGTTTAAAAATGTTGATATAATCTGAGAATGAGAAAAGAGAATGTACCAGGTTGTAGCTGAGGTTCTCTCTAACAAAAATATCACTCTTAACTATTTTAAGATAACTTTAAATACTCCTGAAATCTGCCAGGATGCGCAGCCAGGGCAGTTTGTGCATATTAAAGTGACAGCCGGATCAGCTTTTTTGCTAAGGCGGCCCTTTAGCATCCATGACACCAGGGATGAGAAGCTCGAGATCCTCTACCAAGTAGTGGGCAAGGGAACAGCTCTTCTATCCCGAAAGGGGAAGAGTGAAAAGCTGGATCTTCTGGGCCCCTTAGGGCAAGGATTTGAATTAAAGGAAAATTT
>DAOVGK010000043.1 GCA_030672445.1 Candidatus Aerophobota bacterium | reverse complement strand
CAGCAAAGGCAATTGAGGCTGCAGATAAACTAAAGGTGATTTCCAAATACGGAGCTGGTGTGGATAACATAGATGTTGGGACAGCTACCAGAAGAAAAATAGTGGTAACCAATACTCCTGGTACCAATACCGAGGCAGTGGCAGATTTAACCTTTGGCTTAATTTTAGCAGTCGCCAGAAAAATACCCCAGGCAGATAGGAGCACCAAAAAAGGGGAATGGAAGAAGTTTTTTGGCACCGCAGTATATGGAAAAACCCTTGGTGTAGTAGGAATGGGTGAAATTGGCAAGGCAGTTGTAAGAAGAGCAAAGGGCTTTAATATGAGGATAATTTACTGGAGTCGGCGAAGGAAGCTTGATATTGAGGAGGAAACTGGAGCAAAATACACTGATCTTAAATCCTTGCTGCAGGAGGCGGACTTTGTCAGTCTACATCTTGCTTTAACCGGCGAGACCAAAAATATCATCGGCGAAAATGAAATAAAACTGATGAAGCCAACCGCCTTTTTGATAAATACGGCAAGAGGTCCCCTGATAGATGAGGATGCTCTTTATCGATGCTTAAGGGATGGAGTAATCGCAGGAGCGGCGGTTGATTCCTATTCTGATGAGCCCCCACGGGGCAGTCCCCTCCTTTCTCTGGATAACATCATCACTACTCCCCATACGGGAGCTTATACCTATGAGGCTCTAAGGAATATGGGAATGACTTCTGTCGAAAACATCATTGATGTATTAGAGGAGAGAAAGCCCAGGTATGTAGTTAACCCGGAGGTTTACGAGTCTTAATATTGCCTGATCCTGTGAATAGTCTCCATAATTTCCAAAAATTGTTAAAGAGCTTTAATGGCAAGGGCTTATTCTTAGAAAGAAGGGTAAAAATTGCATTTAATTATTCATGATTTTGCTAAAATGATTGAGTTCAGCCTGGTAAGACCTGATGCTACGGATAGAGATATTGAGGAGTTTTGTCGTATAGTCATGGAAAATAATTTTGCCACGGCCTGCGTTAATCCGGTAAATGTATCCCTTACGGCAGAGCTTCTTAAAGGAACAGATATAGATATCTCAGCCTCCATTGGATTTCCCTTTGGTTCTCATATCCCGGAGATAAAAGCCCTTGAGGCCAAAAGGGCAATTGAGATGGGGGCAACCCAGATAGATATGGTAATAAACATAGGGGCTCTAAAATCGGGAAGGAATGCAATCGTGTTTGAAGATATAAAGGCAGTAGTGGATGCATCAGGTAATGCTCCGGTAAAAGTGATTCTGGAAAATGGGTTCTTAAATGATGAAGAAAAAGTAAGAGGATGCAAAATTGCTAAAGATGCAGGGGCAAGTTTTATAAAAACATCAACAGGAGTTGAAAGTAAATATCTTCTCCAGAGAGGCTCTGAATCTATAGGAGCAACAGTTAAAGATATTAAACTCATGAAGGAAGTAGCAGGAGAGAAAATGAAGGTTAAGGCAGCAGGGAGGATATATACCCTTGATTTTGCCTTAGAGTTAATCAGAGCTGGTGCTGATAGATTGGGAACCAGCAAAGGTCCTGAGTTAATCCAGGAGTTTAAAGAAAGATTCGGAGATTTTGTTAAAGTTTAGATGGATTTAAGGAGAAAAGTTTGAGAGAAAAGGTTTTTATCATAGGGGTTGATGTTGGCACTACCTCTACCAAGGCTGTAGTCTTTGATGAAGAGGGAAATCCGCAAGCCGAGGGAAGAGCCTCTTACCCTCTCCTTCGACCCCGAGCCGGCTGGGTGGAACAAAAAGCAGAGTGGTGGTGGCAGGCTTTCCAGCAAGCTATAAAAAAAGCTCTAAACCAGGGAAATATCGATAGAGGAAAGATTACTGCTATAGGTATAACCCACCAGAGAATCACTACTGTCCCCGTAAATGAGAAGATAAAACCCCTTCGCAATGCCATTCTCTGGAATGACATAAGATGCACGAAACAAAATGAGTGGGCAGGAGAAAAAATAGGGAGAGAGAAGATCTACTCCCGCACAGGAAATTTTCCCAGTATCTGGACAGTCTACAAGGCCTTGTGGCTTAAGGAAAATGAACCGGAGATCTACAGAAAAACCTATAAATTTATTCTCGTCCAGGACTACATAATCTACAAACTAACAGGAAAACTAGTTACTACCTCAAGTTCTGCCATTCAGACCGGCTGCTTAGATGTGACCTCTCCTACTAAGTGGGCTGAGGATATTCTTGATCTTTTCGACATCCCGGTTAAGCTCTGGGTGGATGAAATTCTTCCCGGAGGGGAGGTGGTGGGGAAAATTACCCGGGAAGCTTCAAATTCTACCGGTCTTCCTTCAGGGCTTCCCGTAGTGACCACTGCTGGAGACCAACCCTGTGGAGCATTAGGAGCCGGAGTTAACCAGCAGGGAATGTTGGCTATAAATGGGGGGACCTCCTGTTCTCTGGAAGCTTACGTGAAAGAGCTTAAACTGGATCCTAATTTAAACTACTTTATAGAGATTGGTCCTACAGGGGACTATCTTTTGGAGGATTCTATATGGAGTGGAGGGTCAGCTCTCATGAACTGGTTTAAGGATAACTTTACCAGAGAGGAGGTTGAAGAGGCTAAAAAAGAAGGACAGGATGTCTGGTATAAACTGTACAATCTGGCTACTCAAGCTCCTCCCGGGAATAACGGGCTCATGTTAATTCCCTATTATTCTGGTGCGGCCTCTCCTTACTGGGATCTAAGAGCAAGAGGAGTTATCTTCGGGTTTCTCCTTGACCATGGCAAACCCCATCTTGTAAGGGCTATTTTGGAAGGACTTGCCTTTGAATCCCGACGTAAAAAAGAATTTATGGAAAAAGGTTCTGGGGTTCCCATTACCAGGGTAAGAATGTACGGAGGGTCAGCGAAAAGCTCTACCTGGAATCAGATATTTGCCGACATACTGGGTGTTGAGGTCTCTACTCTGGAAACTGCGGAGACCACTGCCCTCGGAGCAGCGATATGTGCAGCAAGGGGAGGCATGGTATATTCCAGCTTTCAGGAGGCAGTTGAGGCAATGGTTTGCGTAGACAAAGGATTTTTGCCGGATCCTGAGAAAAAGAAGCTCTACGATAAGCTGTACTCTGAGGTTTATAGCAAGTTTTACGATCGAGTGCAGGACCTCATCCACACCGCTTCCAGTATAGTGGGGTAATCTTTTTAAAAATATGAAGGAGGGTAGAGATAATGATTAAAAGAGGAAGAAACGAGGTAGAGGAAACTATGGTTGAAAATTGTCACGACGGCGTTGGCAAGGTAAAGGTTCGCCAATTACTTGGTTATGAGCCTCTTCTTCCGGTGCCCGGCCATCCAGAGGATTTTGATAGCTGCATCAGATTTATGCACGAGACTACTCTTTTACCCGGAGCTTCCATAGGATTACATACTCATGAGGGGAATGAGGAATTATACTACGTGCTGGAGGGTAAAGGGTTGATGACTGTAGATGGGGAGTCTGTGGAGATGAGTCCAGGAGATGTTTGTCTTACCAAAAGTGGAAGTTCTCATAGTTTTAAAAACATTGGAGAAGGTGAACTGAGGATAATAGTTTTAGAAGGAGTAGTGAGGAGAAAAGAGAAGTGAAAGCATCTCTTTAGTCTAGAATTACAGGTTTAAGATGAGGTTAGTAGTGAGCAAAGACCTTTTCTTGCCAGTTTGGATTGAAAAAACGGGGTTAAAGACTGTTCTTGTAAAAAGTGGGATTTATCTCGCTCTTGCTTTATTGCTGCTAGTGGCAGCTGTGATCTCTCCGGTTTTTTACCGGTCTAGAAATATATTTGCCGTGTTGGAACAGGCTTCCGCTCTGGGAATAGTAAGCATAGGACAGACCTTTGTAATCTTAGCTGGAGGTATAGATTTCTCTGTTGGTGCGGTAATGGCTACTACCAATGTGGTTGCTGGTTCTCAAATGCTTGGCCGGAATGAAATGGTTGTTCCTGTGTCTTTGCTCTGTCTTGCTTTAGGAGGCTCTGTGGGGTTGATTAACTCGGTTCTAATTACCAGGTTAAGGATTCCTCCTTTTGTAGCTACTTTGGGGATGATGATCGTTATTCGAGGAACACGCTTTCTTTACACCAAAGGAGCTCCCTATGGTTCCATCCCTCCTAATTTAAGATTTGTAGGGACAGGTAAGATTGGTTCTCTACCTGTAGCAGTAATAGTGTTTGCTCTGTTTTCAGTTGTAGCGATATTCTTTTTGAGAAAAACAGTTCTGGGAAGAAAAATCTACAGTGTAGGAGGAAATCCTATTGCTGCTCATCTTTCAGGAACCAGGGTAAATTGGGTTATCACTATAACTTATGTAATATGTGGTTTGCTGGCAGCAGTAGCCGGACTTGTATTAACTGGATACTTAGGGTTTGCCGATAATTGGGCAGGTAAAGGCTATGAGCTTGATTCTATTGCTGCAGTGGTGGTAGGAGGGGCTTCTCTTACTGGAGGAAGGGGAAGTGTAATGGGAACCATTGCAGGAGTGTTAATAATAACCATTATCTTTAACCTGGTTTTAATCCTTAATTTGCCCATCCAGAGTCAACTGATAGTTAAGGGAAGCGTAATTATAGGAGCGGTAGCATTATACTTTTATCGAAGATCCTGAATTGTCTGGAAAAAATTTATTATCACTTCAGCGAATTTAATTTTAGTTTCCTATCAATATATAAAAAAGGAGAGACATATGAAACGTTTATCTGTAAAGCTGGGGCGGGAAATATACGAATTCCCGGATGGTAAGATACGACTTATCAACTGGCGGGAGGTAGCACCGATGGAACTCGGTAATTGGGCTGGTCTTCATGGTAAAATGGAGACCCAACTGGTCGTTTGCCGTGAAACCATGGGTTCGAAACAGACAGTCATGGGACGATCAGTCTTCTTCCCGGGAGCGTTCCACGATCCACATTGCCATCTATGCGCGGAAGAGTTCATATATTGCCTGAAAGGCAAGGCAGTCGCTGGTGTCGGTAACAGGGAGTTCCTCTTCACACCAGGTGACGTGCAGTTTGCGGCTGTTGGCGAGATTCACTGGTTGCGTAATCCTTTTGATGAGCCACTGGAGTTTATCTGGGTTTACACTGGGGTAGCAATGCCGAACGAAAGTGGTTATTCTACGCCAGATCTCTTTGACGAAGCCTACACGATTGTCAAAAAGAATGAAATACCAAAGTAGAAAAGGGAGTAAAAGCATGGAAGAGCTTGTGCTTAAAGCGCGTGATGTTCACTCTCTCTTTGATCTGAATGGAAAAGTGGCAGTAGTTACTGGTGGAGGCAAAGGGCTGGGAGAGGCTATGGCTCTTGCACTTACCGGCGCTGGTGCCAACGTGATCGTTGCTGGGAAGACCTTCTCCAACGTCCAGCGCGTCGCCGACGAGGTGACAGCGATGGGCCATCGTTCACTAGCCTTGGAGGTCGAAGTGCGAGATCATAGATTGGTTACTCGTATGGTAGATACTGTGGTGGAACAATTCGGGCGACTGGACATCCTAGTCAATAGTGCAGGCTTTGCTGATACTGAACCTATTACGGAGTTCCCCCTGGATCTCTGGGAATATATTATGGATGTCAACGTAAAGGGTACCTTCCTGTGTTCTCGAGAGGCAGCGAAGGTGATGTTGCGCCAGGGCAAAGGCAAGATAATCAACATCTCTTCACATCAAGGTTTTGTTGGTCGTGCTGGTGACCCCGCATACGCGGCCAGCAAGGCAGCAGTAAACCTGATGACTAAGTCCATGGCCTGCGAATGGGCGAAGAAAGGTATCTGTGTGAATGCCATCGCACCCACATGGTGCTGGACAGATCTTACGGCCCCTATCCTCGGAAACAGTGCTTTTTACAAGCAGTTGCAGCAACGCATTCCCCTTGGCCGGGCCGGGAATAGAGAGGACCTTTTTGGCATCGTGGTTTTCCTGGCCTCCGATGCATCGAACTTTATCAACGGCGCGATTATTCCTGTGGATGGTGGGGCCATGGCTTCCGACGGTTTTCCACTGGTGCCGTCAGCAAGTCAGTGAGCATATCGAAAAAAGAAAGGAGGTGAAGGCTGGAAAAATTATGGAAAGGGCTTAAAAAAAACAATAAAGGAGGAAAAAATGTTATCAACGAAGAAACTAGTAACAATAGTCTTAGTGGGTCTTTTGGTGATGAGCGGGATATCTCTCGTTTTTGCCGAGGAAAAAGCCCGTCCCGAGTATATCCCCTCTTATGTGTGGGAGGAAAGCCCCTACGTGGAGTTCTCGAACCTGCTAATGGTTGATACCTCTCAGTTCAGAAAAGACCCTCCCTGGACCATAGGATTTAGCAATGCCTCCATCTCCAATAGCTGGCGGGTATGTATGGTTCAGCACGTAAAGTATGAAGTTGCCAAGCATCCAGAGATTGAAAATTTCTACATAACTGATGCTGAGGATGATCCGGCAAAACAGCTAGCCGATACCGAGGACCTCTTGGTTAAAGGAATTGACGTTCTCATCATAAGTCCTGCTACTGAAGCCCTGCGTCCTGCTGTGGATAAAGCTATGCGTATGGGAATTCCAGTAGTTATGCTGGATAGAGCGGTTCCTTCTCCTAATTTTGTCAGCTTTGTAGAATCGTCCAATTACCTGATGGGAAAGATGATGGCCGAGTGGTTGGTAAAAAAACTGAACGAAAAGGGAAATGTAATAGAATTAAGCGGGATTGCTGGGGCGTCCCCCGCCGAAGATAGACTCCGGGGAGCCAATGATGTATTTGACAAATACCCCGGGATCAACGTTTTAGCTCAGGCTTACTGTCAGTGGTCTCCGGTAGTGGGTAAAAAAACTATGGCCGCTTATATAGCGAGATTCGGGGACAAGATAGATGGAGTCTGGGCTGACAGTGCCCTTCAGGGAAGTGGCGCAGTGGAAGCTTTCGTGGATGCAAGAATACCTGTACCTCCTACTACTGGAGAGGATATGAATCGGTACCTTAAGATGTGGGAAGAATACGGTTTTGAGGGAGTTGCGGTAAGCTTTCCTGTGTGGATGGGACAAATTGCTGTTCAGATGGCTGTCAGTATACTCAACGGTATTCCCGTTCCTCGTTATGTGGATACTCCTCGTATAGTAATCACCAAAGATGATGCAGATAAATATGTAAGAATGGACCTTCCTGATGGATTCTTTGTGGATTCTCGTCTGCCTGAGGAATGGATACCATTCGAAAGAGTAGAGTAAGTATAAAGTAACTCTCCCCGGGGAATAATCCCCTCGGGGGGAGTTCAGGTAAGATAATGGGTGAAGAAACTGGCGATATTATTTTGGAGATGAAAAATATAAGCAAGAGCTTTCCCGGAGTGCAGGCTTTGCAGAATGTTTCATTTTACTGCAAAAGAGGAGAGGTAAAAGCGCTGGTGGGAGAAAATGGAGCCGGGAAATCAACTCTTATGAAAATATTAGCCGGGGCCTATCAACCTGATCAGGGAGAGATAATCTTAAAGCGGAAAAAGGTCCAGTTCAGCAATCCTCATGAGGCGCAGAAATCCAGAATTAGTATAATTTATCAGGAAAGAAGTCTTCTTCCTTATCTTGGTGTGGCAGAAAATATCTTCCTGGGAAGAGAACCTCGAAAGAAACTCACCTTTATCGACTCGTCCACACTTTACAGAGAAGCTCAGAAATTGATGAATACATTAAAGATTGAGATTGACCTTACCGCCTCGGTTCATAATTTAAGTCTTGCTCAGCAGCAGATGATTGAAATTGCCAAAGCTCTTTCCCTAAATGCAGAACTTATAATTATGGATGAACCTTCGGCAGCTTTAACTACTCAGGAACTGGATCGACTTTTCCAGATTATCCATTCTTTAAAAGATCAAGGGGTAACGGTCATTTACATCTCTCATCGTATAGAGGAGATCTTTCACATTGCCGATAGGGTTACCGTGCTAAAAGATGGTAAGGTGGTATCCACTACGCCAATTAGGGAAATAAATGAGGAAATCTTAGTTCGTCAGATGGTAGGTAGAGATATAGAGGGTCGATTCCCTCCCAAAGGTAAGGTTGAAAAGAAAAAAGGGTTATCGGTGGTGGGACTCAGTTCTCAGGGGGTGCTCCACGATATAAACCTGGAGGTGAGGAAAGGGGAAATTGTTGGATTAGCCGGCTTAGTGGGCTCGGGACGGACAGAACTGGCCAAAGCTATTTTTGGGGTGAGACCTCCGGACAAAGGAGAGATACGTCTTAATGACCGAAAGATAAAGGTTAAATCTCCTCGCGATGCCATAAATAGCGGAATAGGACTGGTTACTGAGGATAGGAAGCGGGAGGGTTTGATCCTCGGACTCTCGGTGAAAAAGAATATCAGTTTGCCTTCTCTGAACCGCTTGTGTAAGATGGGTCTGGTTTCAGAGAAGAGAGAAAGGAGATGGGTTAAAAAAATCATTCAAGAACTTGATATTCGGACTCCCAGTATGGACCAACAGGTTGGATACCTCTCTGGAGGAAACCAACAAAAGGTTAGCCTGGCTAAGTGGTTAATTACCGAATCAGACGTGATAATCTTTGATGAGCCTACCCGAGGCATAGATGTAGGAGCTAAGTTTGAAATTTACAACCTTATACTGGATCTGGCTCAAAGAGGTAAGGCAATTTTGATGATCTCCTCCGAACTCCCCGAGATCCTGGGAATGAGTGATCGAATTTTAGTTATGCGTGAGGGGAAAATCGTGGGAGAACTTTTGCCCCAGGATGCAACCGAGGAGAAGATAATTAGCCTGGCTACTGGTTTAATTAAGGATAGTTGATCTTGAAGGTCAGAAGTGGTTAAACTGAAAGAAAAAAAGTTTTCCTTGGATAAGCTCATTCGGACACGAAGAGGAAGAGAAATAATTGCTATTTATTCTTTGCTTGTTGCCTTAATTATCATCTTCTCCCTTATCTCCCCGGATTTTAGAACTTCTCGGAATGCTGTTAATGTACTGCGCCAGGCTGTTCTTCTGGGAATTGTATCTATTGGACAGACCCTCGTTATTCTTACCGGAGGGCTTGATCTATCTGTGGGTTCTACTATAAGTCTTGGTGCCTGCTTAACCTCTGGTATTATGCTGGGAAGAAATGGCCTGATTTTGCCGGTTTTCCTTCTGGTGTTAATGATCGGCACCGTAATTGGAACGGGGAACGGGCTTATTGTAACCCGATTAAAAGTCCCTCCCTTCATTGCTACCCTGGGAATGATGTCCATTGTTCAGGGGTCCCTTTTACTTTATACCAAAAGAGCAATTGGTTGGGTTCCTACATCTTTTCTCTTCTTCGCTGATGGACAGATAGGATTGGTCCCTTTTCCTGTTTTATTCTATGCTCTCCTTTTTTTAGCCTTTTTTATTTTTTTGAAGAAGACTACCTCTGGAAGGTATATATACGCTACGGGAGGCAATGAAGAGATAGCTAGACTCTCTGGCATTCAAACTCGTTTTGTAGTACTTATCACCTATACTTTGAGTGGATTCTTGGCAGCTTTAGCGGGGCTATTTTTGGCAAGTCGGCTGGCTATGGGCGATCCTCTGGGAGGAGAAGGATATGAACTTAACTCCATTGCCACAGTTTTAGTAGGAGGGACTTCTCTTGCTGGAGGGAGGGGAGGACTTGTGGGAACCTTAGCTGGCGTTTTGATAATGACGGTGGTAGGGAATATCCTGAATTTGATGAATGTGCCGGGATTCTGGCAGTGGATTGTGAAAGGGTTAGTTATCATTGGAGCTGTTTCTGTCTATAGAAAAATAGATTAGTAAGGAGGAGAGGATGGAGGAGATCAAGTTTTCCGCGGGAATATGGGCTTTTACTTCCTGTGCCGATAGATTTGTTACCGAAGGATATCGAAAATCCCTCTCTTTAGAAGAGCAAATAAAATTAGCCTCTCAGGTCAAAGGTCTGGACGGACTTATACTTCAATTTCCCACGGTGGTAAACAGGGAAAATGTCGAAGAGGCAAAAAGATTGCTCCAAGAGGGTAAGTTGAAAGTTTCGGCCGTAGATGCTAATCTTTTTGGTTCGCAGTTCTCAGGAGGTGCATTTACCAGTGGTGATGAGAGAATAAGAAGAAAAGCCATTGGAATTGCCATTGGAGCTGTGGATATGACTCAACAACTGAATTGTTCTTATGCAGGATTATGGCTGGGTCAGGATGGATTTGATTATCCGTTTCAGGCAAATTACTCCCATCTTTGGGGGAGGGAAATTGAAGCCATCAGAGAGGTAGCTGATCATAATCCTGAAGTGAAAATCTGTATAGAGTATAAGTTAAAAGAGCCCCGAATGCACCTCACCATTGGGAGTGTGGGCAAAGCACTATTAATCTGTGAAAAGATAGCTAAAGATAACGTGGGAGTAACCCTCGATTTTGGACATGCTATGCTGGGCAAAGAGAATCCTGCTGAATCTGCCAGTCTTTTAGCCAGATATAACCGACTATTTAGTACTCATTTTAATGATTGTTATAGAGAAACTGACGATGATCTAATTGCCGGCTCTGTTCATTCCTGGGAACTTCTGGAGCTTTTGTTTGTTCTACAGCAGGTAAGGTATAAAGGATGGTATGGATTGGATATTTTTCCTTATCGGGAGGATATTGTAAAGGCTTGCCAGTATAGTATCCAAAATATAAAGTCTTTGTTGAAGGCATTGGAGAAAATCGACATCCCTTCCCTGGCAGAGGCTCAGAAAACCATGAATTATATTGAGATCCACAGAATAATAAGAGAAGCTCTTTACCCTCTGTCAGAATAAGATGAAGTTAAACCCGCATGGGAGGGGGAGGAAAAAATTGAAAGAAATCTCAAGAATAGACCTATCTACAACTCTGGCCGGGGTGAAGATGAGATCTCCCTTAGGAGTCTCTCCTCATAATCTGGATAAGCCCTGGTTTCCGGGGAAAAAAGCGGCCGAACTTTTTAAAAAATATATAGACGCTGGAGCTGGTTTTATCTATATTCCAGCAATAGTTCCCGGGAAGCCCTCGGAGGCAGAGAAAAATCTAGACTTTGCTACTCTTTTTGAGAACCAGCAGTACGTAGGACGTTGGTTGAAGATTAAAGTAGATGGGAAATCAGTATTGGGTCACATCTATACTGCTAAAAATCTGTTTAATTTTTTGCCTTGGGCAGAGGAACTGATGGAGAATATCAAACCGCACCTACCACCGGATGTCCCGGTTATTGCGCAGGTTCTGGTACATGATAGCGACCCTGAAAAGTGGGCCCGACACACCGAAAAAGTCGCTTCTCTGGGGGCTGATCTTATAGAGCTTAACACCGGCTGTCCCGTAGGAGCTATGGGCCATATTGATGCAAGAAAACTTCCTCCTGAAGCTAAGTGGGGAATGCTCATGGGTGCAGCTCCAGAGATACTTTTACCCGTTCTTAAGGCTGTGGTTGAAGCTACGAATCTTCCGGTGGGATTTAAACTCTCCCCTGAAGTAGGCTATCCCAGAATGCTCTACCTGGTTGAGGAAAGTGTGAAGATAGGAATACGTTATGTTGTCACCACTCATAAATATTTTGCAGTAGCTCCACCAGACATATGGAACCACGGGGTAGGAAAATTTCCAGCTCTAGAGGCTAACTGTTTAGCCGATTTTGGGGGACCAGCTCTTAGATTCAGTATGTATAAGGCGACAGCTCTTGTGTCTAAACATTTCCCCCAGATTGATACCTTTGCCGGAGGGGGAATCGTCTCTCCTCAGCACGTAGTGGAGGCAATAATGTTAGGTGCCAGTGCATGCCAAACTCTAACTGGTATTGTCTCGGGAGGGATAAAACTTCTCACCCGCACCAATGAGTGGTTAAACGAATACATGGAAAAATGTAAGTACACTAAAATAGAAGATTTTAAAGGAATAGGATTAAGAAATCTTCGAGCATCGACTGAAGCCAAATTTTATTATTACGTGGCTCGACCTGATCTTAAGCTATGTACTGGGTGTGGTAAATGTGCGGAATCTTATTGTCCTGCAATTACCATGCAGGAAGGAAAACCAGTGGTAGATGCCAGATACTGCAGTTGCTGTGGTATGTGTAATTTTATATGTCCGGTAGATGCTTTTGATTACATCCCCCGCAGTTAAAAAGACCAAAAGGAGGTGGATATATGGAAAATAGACTGGGAATAGGAATGATTGGCTATTTGTTTATGGGTAAAGCTCATACTAATGCGTTCAAGAAACTGCCCTATATTTTTTATCCTCCCCCAGCTATCCCTCTGTTAAGAGGAATATGTGGTCGAAATCAGGAAATGGTAGAGCAAGCAGCTAAAAGGTTTGGTTATAAGTACGCTACCACAAGATGGCGGGATCTTATAGATGATCCAGAGATTCAAATACTAGATAATAATGGACCCAATAATATCCACGCAGAACCCTGTATTGCTGCCTTGGAAGCAGGTAAACATACCCTGGTTGAAAAACCTTTGGCTCTCAATTTGAAGGAAGCCAAAAAGATGTATCAGGCTGCTCAAAAAGCTCAAGAAAAGGGAATAAAGAATATGGTTTGCTTTAGTAATCGCTTTGCTCCTGCTATACTTCTGGCTAAGGGCCTAATTGAGGAGGGCAAACTAGGTAAAATCTATCACTTTCGGGCTCATTTTCTCCAGGACTGGCTTGTAGACCCTGATTTTCCCCTGGCTTGGAGATTGCGCAGGAAAGTTGCCGGATCAGGAGTTCATGGTGATCTTAATGCCCACTCCATTGATATGGCTAGATTTCTGGTGGGAGAAATCAGGAGAGTCTGCGGATGGACTCGTATCTTCATCAAAGAAAGACCTATCCCTATCTCTACTACCGGGCTTTCTGGTAAAGGGGGTAAAGAAAAAGGAAAAGTAGATGTTGATGATGCCTCTTTACTTTGGCTTGAGTTTGAGAATGGAGCAATGGGGTCGCTGGAGGCATCTCGTTTTTCTACGGGGAGCAAATCTGTCTGGAGAATAGAAGTCCACGGAAGTGAGGGAGCTGTCTTGTTTAACCTTACCAGGAGCAACGAACTTCAGTTTTACTCTCGTAAAGATCCTGCTTATGCTCA
>DAOVGK010000056.1 GCA_030672445.1 Candidatus Aerophobota bacterium | reverse complement strand
TAAGATGTGAATCAGCTCTGCACTTAGCTTAAAAGAAGGCCTGTTCGGATGAGCAGGCCTTCTTTTTTTTGAAAAAGGAAGAAAATGGAGCAAGGTAGCCGCAACCTTTAGGTTGCGCTTGTTTTCGCAGGCTAAAGCCTGCGACTATCAGATTATGGGCAAGTTCTCATTCGCCCTTGGATAATTTATAAATTTCTAGGGATCAAGAAAAACTCTTTGACTGAATCTCCCAAAAAGATACCCTAAACTCACTTCTTAAGCATCCTGGAAACTATCTTTTCCTCGCCTAAAATGCCCTGGGGACGCAAAAGCAGGGTTAACTCTAGAAGGACTCCAACGACAATTACACGCAGAGCTCCGGTTTGAGTGCCAGAAAGAGCAAAATACCCGGTAAGAAACTCCGTTCCTGCCCAGATACCCCAGATGACAAAAGCCCCCAAGATGGCCCCCTTTGAGTTTCCACTTCCTCCAGTGATCAGCATCACCCAGACAAAGAAGGTACCATAAAGAGGCTCAAAGCTGCTGGCATCAATGAACTTGGCATAATGGGCGTAGAGACTCCCCGCTATTCCCATCACCATGGCTCCTAACACGAAAGACTGGAGCTTGAACGAGAAAACATTTTTCCCGGACACGGTGGCTACGGCTTCATCCTCGCGAATTGTTCTTAAGACCCGGCCCCACGGGGATCGGATACTCCTCTCGCTAACCCAGTAGAGAAGTCCCAAAATTACCAGTACCAGGGCCAGGTAAAACCAATTATAGGCATTGGAGATAAAATGAACCAGCCAGGGCGAGAGATGAGGGTGTCCTTTAAGAAAACTGGAGACTCCCGCCTCGATAGGTTGGTGAAGAGGCGAGGGGATATGTTTAATACCCCAGACGGTATTGCTTAACCAGCCCTCGTTCTTTAAAATTAGCCGAATGACTTCGGCAATTCCGATGGTGGCAATGGCCAGATAGTCTTCTTTAAGGCGTAGAGTAAGAAGTCCGATAAAGAAGGCTATTATCCCTGAAGCGATGATTGCTCCCAAAAGTCCTACCACCCAAGGAAGCTGAAAGCCTCCCACTGTTCGCCAGTCGAAAGACCCCGGAGGGGGCCCCGAAAGAAGAGCTGAGGTATAAGCCCCTACTGCATAAAAACCAGCAATTCCTATATTAAATAGACCAGTATAGCCAAACTGGATATTTAGTCCCAGGCAAAGAACCGCATAGATACCAGCCGTGATGGCAAAGAAGACCAGATAGTTAAGAATCCCTACCAAAGTGTCCATTTATCTTGTTCCAAAAAGTCCTCTGGGTTTGATAAGCAGCATAATGACTATAATTACGAAAGCAACTGCCGGTTTATAGGCAGTGGAAATGAAGGCAGTAGAGAGCTCTCCTGAAAGACCAATGATCATCCCTCCGGCCATTGCTCCATAAGGGTTTCCTATTCCCCCCAGAATCACGGCGGCAAAAATAGGAAGAAGCATCTGCCAGCCCATATTGGGGGTTATAAATTTATTCTCGATCCCGGCTAATATCCCACCTGCAGCAGCCAGAGATGCTCCAATTGCCCAGGTCCACATAATTACTTTTTCCGTATCGATGCCGCTAACCCGGGCCAATTCCATATTGTCGGAGGCAGCCCGCATGGCTTTACCCGTTTTGGTCTTTTGTAAGAAAAAATGCAAGCCAATAACCAGGAGAGCCGCAACTATGATAATAAAGACCTCGTCGGGTTTGATCCTGATCCCCAGGAGAGGTATCTTGCGCGCAATCTGGATCGCTTTAAAATAGTACTGAGGCTGAGGTCCCCAGATAAACTGGATGATGTTCCTTAAAGAAAAGGAGACCCCCACTGAGGCAACGAGCAATATGATGGGTCCCGTTCTACGTAGTCTCAGGTAGAGGATCCGGTCAATGATAATGGCGGCTAGTCCTGTCAATAAAAGAGCTATAAAAAAAGCCAGGATCATAGGCAAACCAAAGGAAAGAGGGCCAAATGGAGTGCCAGGAATGCCTAGTCCTCGCAGCAGAGTGAGAGAAACTAGAGCCAGAAAGGCACCCAGAGACATAATATCACCGTGAGAGAAGTTGGCAAAATTCAAGATACGGTAGGTCAGAGATAGACCAATTGCCCCTAGCGTAGTAATACTTCCCGAAATAATGCCGTATACAATTAACTGGGGAATTCCAGAAAGTAGTTCCAGTGCTAGCCTCCCAAATAAAGCTTTCCTACCTTTTTGTTATTTAATAGAGCCTCTCCGGTGTCTTCAAATTTCTTGTATCCCATGGCAAGAACATATCCTCTATGACAGAGTTTCAAAGCCTCCCGGGCATTTTGCTCGACCATGAGAATGCCTACCCCGGATTTGTTTATTTCTTCGATTTTTTCAAAGATTGACTTTACCAGCCTCGGAGAAAGACTTGATGAAGGCTCATCCAGAAGTAGAACCTGGGGATCGAGCATTAAGGCCCTGGCCATAGCTACCATCTGGCGCTGACCTCCTGAGAGTTTTCTTACTCGGAATCTTTTTGCCTCTTTTAAATCGGGGAAGATCCCATAGACCTCTTGCATCCTCCCTCTAAAATCATCCTTCCGGATAAAAGCTCCCATTTCCAGATTTTCTTCCACCGTTAAGGATGGAAAGACATTGTCCGTTTGAGGAACATAACAGATGCCCCGCCGTACTATCTTGTCCGGGCCTAGACCAGTTATGTCGTGACCATCAAAGGTTATTTTGCCGTGGGTGGGCTTTAAGAGCCCGAGGATAGTCTTCATGAGAGTAGATTTACCGGCTCCATTAGGACCAATGATAGAAATAATCTCTCCCTTCTCTACTCCTATAGAAATCCCGTGCAGAATCTCCACTCCTCCATAACCAGCTTTAATATTGCGAGCTTCAAGGATCATTTCTAGCGTCCTCCCAGATATGCCTCCAGTACGCTTTCATTCTCTTTGATCTCATCCGGTGTTCCCTCCGCCAGTTGTCTTCCCTTATTCATTACTATTACGGTGTCACAAAGGTTCATAATGAGATCCATATCGTGCTCGATAAGAAAGAAGGTTTTTCCTCTCTGGCGAAGATTCTCAATGTTCTTGGTCAGCTTTCTCATCAAGGTCGGATTCACTCCTGCCCCCGGTTCATCGAGAAGGATCATTTTAGGTTCAGCCATTAATGTTCTAGCCAGTTCCAGAAGCTTTTTCTGACCAGAGGATAGATTTTTGGCGTATTCATTGGCCAGGTCAATAAGCTCCACAAACTCCAGCACGTCCAGGGCCTCATCTCTAAGTTCTCTCTCCTGGCGTCTCACCACTCTAGGGCGAAAAAACGAATTCCAGATACGCTCTCCTACCTGGTTCTCCGGGACCACCATTAGATTCTCCAGTACCGTCATCTCCCTGAGTTCTCGAGGAATTTGAAAGGTTCTGGTGAGTGCTCTTCTGGCAATCTTATGGGGAGAAAGCCCGTTAATTCGCTTCCCGCTGAACCAGATCTCTCCCCCATCTGGTTCATAAAATCCGGTGATTAAATTAAAAAGGGTGGTTTTTCCGGCCCCGTTAGGTCCAATGAGGCCAGTGATGGAGCCTTGCTTTACCTTCAATGAGCATTTATCAACGGCTTTAATTCCACCAAAGCTTTTTTCCAGATTCACTACTTCCAACATTCCATTGCACCTCTTTTGCTACGTTCTCTGATATACCTAAGAAAGATAGCAGTGCCATCTCAAGGCTTGGCACAATCTCAACTGCTTAGAATAATAGAAGGGAAAGAAAAGTCAAATTTTCCAACCTCTACCAAAGGAATTTCCTCATCTTTTTATGAGTCAATCATAGATTTGACATCTTAGGCCAATTTGATATTTTTATCTCCACTCTGGGCCGAACTTACAGTCTAACCAGAGCTCACCAAGACTAGACCGTGTGCCAATGATGGGGAGAAAAATGATAAAGGCAATCACATTTGACTTATGGAATACCTTAATTTGTGTGAAAGATTATACTTCTTTACGGATTGAACACCTGGTGGAGTTGCTAGATAAACAAAACGCCTCTCCAGATAAAAAAGTCATCCAGCAGGTATATATCTCTATTCAGGATCTCTGGCGTCCAGATTCAGTGGGGCAATACCGTTTTGTTTCGGTAAAAGAAAGGGTAGAAATGATTTTAGAGAAACTAGACATAGAAATAAAGCAAGACCCAAAATTAGCCATTGTCAGATATTTTGAAGAGGTTATTCTTAAAGATCCTCCTAGCCTGCTAGATGGAGTAAAATTCACCCTGGGATCACTATACCAAAAATACCCCTTGGGCCTGGTGTCTGATTCAGGCTTTACGCCCGGCAGAATCTTAAGGAAAATTTTGGAATCTCTGGGAGTTCTGAAATTTTTTAACTGCACTGTCTTTTCTGATGAAGTGGGATACAATAAACCCAGCCCGATCATATTCAGCCAAGCCTTAAGGCTGCTAAAAGTTCAGCCGGAAGAGACTATCCACGTGGGAGATCTACTGGAAACCGATATCGCTGGAGCAAAACTCGCTGGCATGCTCAGTATCTGGATTAATGGAGGGAAAAGGGGCTCTAACCCCAAATCTTTTCGCCCTGACTACGAAGTTAATCGGCTCCCCGAGCTATTGCCTGTGCTTAAGAAATTAACTTTTTCCTCATGAATTCAATAAAGGAATCCCTAAATGCCTGACTGGATTGTGCACCTCGGATTTGCCTATATTATGGCACGTCTCATTAAACTAAGGGACCTCAAGTTATTTTTCTTAGGTTCCATTCTTCCGGATTTCGCCCGGATAGCTCTTTATTTTACAGATTTCGCTCACCTGAATCCTATTAGTTCATCTTCCTATTTTGCAGCTTTTCACACCCCTTTTATGGCCGCTTTAGTTGCCTCGGTGATCTCTTCATTCAGCAAAAATTTTAAAAAATGCTTTTTCTTGATTTTTCTGGGAGCTATTTTTCACCTTGCTTTGGATCTCACCCAGTATAGGATAGGAAACGGGATCTTACTTTTCTACCCCTTTTCTTTCAGGCAGCTCTCTTTTAATTTATTCTGGTCGGGTGATAATGTCTCCCTTCTCCTGCGGATGTTGTCCATAGGAGTTTTAGTTATCTGTCTTCTAGAAAAGAGGCCGGTTGGAAGTCCTCTTTCTTTGAAGGGTGTCAATCTAAAAATTACTTTTCCCTTGATCCTGGTAGCTCTAGTCATTCCTCTTTCCACTACTTCCTTGATGATGAAGAACAACGTAGATTACCTTGACTTTTTCGCCCATCCTCAAAAGTGGGAAGGGGAAAAAGTGGACTTTTATAAAGCTAAGGTTATCTCGACAAATCCAGTAACAGTTAGAGAAATGGGAGTTACGTTTGAACTTGTTGGTTCAAAAGAGTTCAGAGAAGGTGATCGAATCTGCATTCAGGCTATATATAAAGAAGGGAGGATTTTTCCGGTTTTTATTCATCACTACCGAGGTCCCTCCAAATCAATGGTCTCTCTGGTGGGCCTCTTATTTTTTATTCTGGTATGGATTGACTTTCCGCAAAGGGCGAGAAAACTATACGGGAGAAATTTAAAAAAAGGAAGTAGGTCTGGCTAATTTCTGCAGAGACCAGCTTTTGGCCGGTATAACAAAAATTCCCCAGGGACTCTTCCATGGCGGATTTATTGTGCCATTTGCAGACCGGGGATTCTTACTCTTTTTTCCACCACATTTAAAACCCGGGAGACAATGAGTACCGCAACCAGATATATAAAAGCCACCACCAGGAAAACTTCAAAGTATCTAAAGTTCTCAGCCGCGATAAACTTACCCTGAGCCATCAACTCAGGGGCTCCAATCATGTAGGCAAGCGAGGAATATTTAAGAGTGTAGATTAACTCATTTGACCAGGAGGGAATGACAATTCTGAGCGCCTGGGGTAAGATAATATTTAGAATCGTCCTAAAGCGACTCATCCCGATAGCTCTGGCCGCCATCATCTGGCCCCGGCTGATAGATTGAATGGCACCCCGGAAATATTCTGCCTGATAAGCCGCACTATTTAATCCCAACCCCAGGATACCAGCTACAAAAGAGGAAAGCCTGATATCGTAGCGAGGAAGTCCATAGTAGAGGATGAAGAGCTGTACTAAAAGAGGGGTACCCCGAAAAAACTGGATGTAACCGGTGCTGAAGGCTGAAATTGGACGGTTGCCATATAATCGTCCCAGAGCGAGAGCAATTCCCAGCATAAACCCCAGGGATATGGAGCAGGCGGTAAGCTCCAGGGTCACTACGGTCCCTTTGAGTAAAGTGGGAAGTATGTCATAAGCTAGTTCAAAAAAATTCATTTTCTCTCCGATTTTCCGTAGAGCTCGGTTATTTTATAGAGAAATTGCTTGGTCCGCTGATGTTGTGGGTCTTTAAACATAACTTCAGGTGGTCCTTGCTCGACTATCACCCCATTTTCAATGAAGATAATTTCATTACAAACAGAGCGAGCAAATCCCATTTCGTGAGAGACCACTACCATGGTCATACCACTTTCTACTAGATCCCTCATCACCTGGAGAACTTCTCCAATGAGCTCGGGATCGAGAGCTGAGGTTGGCTCATCAAAAAGCATCAGCTTAGGTCCCATGGCCAGGGCTCTGGCAATGCTTACCCGCTGCTGCTGACCACCGGATAGTTCAGCCGGGTAAGCGGCTGCTTTATCTTCCAATCCCACCCGGGCCAGATGCCTCATTGCCTCCTCGGTAGCCTCTCTTTTCTCCATTTTTTTTACTTTAATCAAACCTATGCGGACATTATCCAGAGCTGAGAGATGAGAGAAGAGGTTAAAATCCTGAAAGACCATGCCGATAGACTGGCGGACCTTATTAATATCGGTGGCGGGATGGGTTATCTCGATTCCATCCAGCCAGATTCTCCCTAGGTCAGGAATGGTCAGTCGGTTGACACAGCGCAAGAGTGTGCTTTTCCCCGTCCCTGATGGTCCAATAATCACCTTGGTTTCTCCCTTCTTTACCTCAAAGGAAATACCCTTTAAAACCTTTTCTCTGCTGTAGCTTTTGTGGATATTCTCGACCTTTAAGGTTACCGCTTGATCAACTGACATCAATCATTCCTTCCCGCCTTTGGTCTCGAACCCTGGAATCCTAAGCTTTTCTTCCAGATATCCCAGTGATTTATTCCCTGCATAGGTCAAAATAAAATAAATGGCGGCAATGGTAATATATATTATCATTGGCTCAAAGGTTCTCGCAATGATGTATCTTCCTTCCCTCACCAGTTCTATAACTCCTACCGCATAGGCAAGTGAGGTGTCCTTAACCACACTTGAATACTCATTTGACCAGGGAGGAAGGGAAAGTCGGAGGGCTTGGGGCAAAATAATATGCCGAATTGCCTGAAATTTACTCATTCCAATGGAACGGGCCGCTATCATTTGACCCTGTTTGATGGACTGAATAGCTCCCCGGAAGATCTGTGATTGGTAAGCGGAAGAGCGAAAACCCAGGGCCAGAACTGCGGAAAGAAAGGCAGAAATCTTGAGTCCAAGGAAGGATGAGCCGAAGAAAAAAAGAAAAAGTAAAACCAGGGCTGGAATAGATCGGAAAATTTGCTCATAGATTGAGCTGAGAATACCAACTCCTCTTCCCCCGTAGACCTGACCCAGGGCTAAAGGTATACCAACCGCCAGTCCCACCACCAGAAGTAAAAAAGTCAGCTCCAGAGTGACCACTGTCCCTTTAAGAAGAGGCGGAATACTATTCCAAATCAGAACCAACTGTTCGATACTTCCTCACCTCCTCATCGGTCACAGTGGAAAGAGGATGACCATATTCTCCTCTTTCCACTGTCCATTTCTAGTTCTCCATTATTCACCAAAATACTCAACAAAATACTTAGTCATTAGCCTATCCCATTCCCCCGAAGCCTTCAACTTCTTCATCCCCTCGTTTATCTTGGGCAAAAGCCCATAGGGATCTCCTTTCTGGACCAAGAATCCAAATTCCTCCCCGGTCACAATGATACCTGCAACCTCAATTCTCTCTTTTTCCTTGGCTGCAGACGCTCTTGAGGCTGGCTCATCCTGGACAACAGCATCTATATTCTTATTGATGAGGTCCAGCACCGCCAGGGGATAGGTCTCATAAATCTTAAGCTCTACCTTTACTCCCTTCTCGACTAGATTGCTCTTAATCCAATCGGCTCCGGTGGTCCCTCTCTGCGCTCCTACCTTGCGACCTCCGCTCAAGGCGGTAACAATGTTGAGACCAGAATCCGTGCGAATGAGAACAGCCTGATCAGATAGATAGTAAGGTTCGGAAAAATCTACTTGTTCCGCTCGGTCTGGTTTGATGGTGAAGCCCGAGGCGCCTATATCGTATTTGCCTGCCACCACTCCCGCTATAATGGTATCCCAGGGCACATCTACGATTTCGATCCTGTAGCCCTCGACTTCGGCAATTGCCCGCATCACATCCAGGTCAAAGCCTACGGCATTGCCGGCCTCATCTTTCCATTCAAAGGGTGCCCAGGCAAGTTCTGAGGCAACGATATAGACTTCTTTCTCCGCTGCGGGGGCAACAACGCCACTACCTAAGACCAGCGCTATGAAAACTACCACCGCCAAAACTAATCCCACCTTTCTTTTTGCCATCTCCCACCTCCTTTTGGTTTTAAACAACTTTATAGTATATAATCTTCAGTCTGTCAACTTTCGCCAGCAAATCTTTTTTGCCAAAATATTCCTAAAGGTTCTTAAATTATGGAAGATAGCTCGGGAAAAATCATTCAAGAATAGAATCATGGTTTTCAAAAATACCACAGATGAGACTCAAATTCCAATCTATAGTTTTCCAGATTGATCAAAGCTCAAACAGGTCGGTAGTGATATAGAATTTGCAACTCTATAAGAAACTTTGTGCCTTCTCATAGCCCTTAACTAACCAATTTTCTCCCCTCAACCGTTTGCATTTTGTGCATTTCCTGGTAAAATACTTTCGTAGCCGGTGTCCCTTGCTATCTTATCTCTTGGCGGTATTCCTCCTGGCTTGGGATACCAGCTATTTTAACAAATTCTTTTATTCCCATTGAGGAACCCTCCTGGTAACGATCTCCTGGCCAGCTACAGCGCGTTGAGTCATATACAATGTAACCATCGATGAGGAATGATCCAAACGAGATGAAAAATGAGAAAGATAAATAAGATTGTTTTGATTTCTCCAACTTCTACCAGGCCCGGTTTTATCTCAAAGTCCTTCAGATTTCCACCTTTAAACCTGGCATTATTGGCTGCCTTAGCTCCTGGGTATAGTTACAAAATAATCGATGAAAATATAGATGGTGTAGATCTTGAGCCAGAGGAAATAAAAGAGGCAGATTTGATTGGTTTAACCGTAATGACAGCTCAAGCTCCTCGAGCTTACAAACTTGCCGATAGATTTAGAAGGATAGGTAAAACAGTTGTCATGGGTGGAATGCATGTAAGTGCTCTGCCAGAGGAGGCACTCGAGCACTCCGATGCTGTTGTAGTTGGTGAGGCAGAGCGGCTCTGGCCTGAACTTCTGGAGGACTACGAGGAAGGTAAACTCAAAAAAATTTATAAGAATAAAAAATTGCCCGATCTATCTGGTTTGCCTATCCCCCGCAGAGAACTTCTAAAAAGAAAAAACTATCTTCTTCCCAATACACTTCAGGTTTCCAGGGGATGCCCTTTTAATTGTTCTTTCTGTGCAGTAAGTAGATTTTTTGGTAAAAGATATCGGTTTAGACCTGCAAAAGAGGTAATAAGAGAAATTGAAAAAATGATAGAAGCCGATAAAATCAGCTACTGGCGGAAAACTGTGGCTAAGTTCTGGAATAAAATGAACACAAGTGTCTTTGTCTTTCTTGATGATAATATCTTCGGTAAAGCAGATTACGCCAAGGAGTTATTTAAGGGTCTGACACCTTTAAAAATACTCTGGGGGAGCCAGGCAACTGTAAATATAGCCAGGCCAGAGAACGAAGATTTGTTGAAACTTGCGGCTGAGAGCGGGTGTAGATTCCTGTTTGTTGGATTTGAAAGTGTTGATCAGTCTTCTATAGATGAGATAGGTAAAAAGGTCAACAAACCCGAGATGTATCTAGAGGCTGTGAAACTCTTTCATAAATATGGAATTACTGTCCTGGGAGCCTTTATATTTGGCTTTGACTCTGAAGATAAGAATATTTTCGAGCGCACGGTAGATTTTGCTAAACGCATCAGGTTAGATTTAGCTCAGTTTACTGTGCTCACTCCTCTGCCAGGTACCCCGCTGATGGGAAAATTGAAGGAAGAGGGAAGAATAGTAGAGGAAAACTGGTCAAGGTACGACTTTGGAACTGCTGTTTTTGAGCCTCGAAGGATGTCAACCGAGGAGTTAGTAAAAGGAAAAGAATGGGCCTGGCGGGAGTTTTACTCCTGGTCATCAATTTTGAGAAGGATCCCTCCTTTGACCGATTGGAAAAGGTTTAT
>DAOVGK010000071.1 GCA_030672445.1 Candidatus Aerophobota bacterium | reverse complement strand
CATTAAAGCCATAGAGCTGGTAAAAGAAAGGAAATTCGGTCAAATGGCGGCTCTTCGGGGGACTGAGATCATCTCGGTTCCTCTAAAAGAGGCGGTAGGAAAGACAAAGTCTGTTCCGGCGGAGCTTTACCAGGAAACAGGGGGACTTTTCTGGGGGAAATAAACTTATGGTTAGAACTCTATCCCTTTTCTCGCTTTTATCCCCTCAGTATAAGGGTGTTTAATTTTCTTTACTTCACTTACCAGGTGAGCTGTCTTTATCAAGCGGGGCGAGGCATAGCGCCCGGTCAAAATAATTTCTAAACCATCTGGTTTTTCTTTGATGAACGTTAGCAATTTATTCTCGTCGAGGAGCCTATAGTGACATACCACATTTATCTCATCCAGAATGAGTAAATCATAACCCCCAGCCAAGACTTCCTCATTGATCTTATCTAAAAAATTATTCCACTTTTCTCGAACTCTTCTTCTCTCATCTTCTGCTATCCGGTTCAGGGATAGACCCAGATGTTTTCCTTTGCAGATTACTTTCACCCCCAATTCTTCCAAAGTGGAGATCTCGCCTGAGCCCTTTTTCCCTTTCAAGAACTGAACCAAAAGCACCTTATAGCCTCTTCCTCTAGCCCTTAGTGCCTGTCCAATAGCGGCAGTAGTTTTACCCTTTCCCTCCCCGGTGTAAACCTGAATCAATCCCTTCCTCATCTTTAACCCTTGAAAAATATACGTAACTATTAACCGCAGAGATCGCAAAGTGCGCGGAGATGAACCAAGCTGTTATATAAACTTTGCTTCTTATGAGCTATGAACTATGAGCCATGAGCTACAATGCTATCCCGCTACGTTTATCTCCTTAAAATAGATACCCGGAGTTCTGGTAGATCCCACCCAACGAACATCTCTTCCCAGGGCTATTACTTGATTGAGCATAGTATAAGCATTACCGCTCACCATAATGTCTTTCAGTCTTCCCACAATCTTCCCCTTTTCTACCTTATATCCCAGATCCAGGTTTACTGAGAACTCTCCCATGAGGGTATTACCCTGTCCACTTCCTATTACCTGGTCCACCACCACTCCTTCTTTAATATCTTTGACCATCTCCTCAAAAGAAGTATCTCCACCCTTTAAGATGAAATTTCTGGGAGAGGGGGAAGGGAGGCTATCGTATCCCCTGGCTCCATTGGCAGTGCTTTCAGTCCCCATTAGACCAGCCGTTTGCAGATCATAGATGAAACTCTTCAACATCCCTTCTTGGATTATCTCAGTGCGGCGAGAGGGTATTCCTTCTCCATCTAAGGGAGCGGTAGCTAGACCAAAAGAGAATAGCCCATCATCAGTAATGTTGATAGATGGCGAGACAATGCGAGTTCCGAGTTTGCCTAAAAGAGGGGAAGCTTTCTTTTGTACAGTTTTTCCATTAATTCCAATCTTTAATGATTGAAGTAAGAGGGGAACTGCCTTGGGGG
The DNA here is from genome assembly GCA_030672445.1 of Candidatus Aerophobota bacterium. The sequence continues at coordinate 4,440 of DAOVGK010000071.1, read as the reverse complement.
TAAAAATAGCTGGATATCTTCCAGGGTTGATTTTTGCCTTCTTCCTAGAAAGTCTTATGGCCTCGGTTATTCTCCTGGCCACGGAAGAAGACCAGTCCTGGTGTTGGCAGCCCACCTCACCCTCCTGCACTCCCAGAAAATCCCCCTCTTTAGCTAAAAAGGCGTAAAAGGAGAAGGCATAGGTGGTTTTTTTGAAAGAGTAAGAAAGTCCTCTGGAGTTCATAATTATGACTTCGATCTCCGTCTTTTCCATTCCTCCATCGCATTTAAAATTAGGAGCTTCTTTTAAAATAAGCTCAACCGTCCTTTCTCCCTCCTCCACCATCTGGTTTGTCTTTAAGGAAATGAGATGAGAATCATAGCATTGAGGAGAAGAAATCTCACCTTGGTGAGGAAGATGAAAACGTGCCTCTTGCCCAAATTTGGCAGACTCAAGAGCTGAGTTTATCAAAGATTGGGGATTACTTAAATCGGTGAGGCTGGAAAATCCAATTCTGTGATTTTTAATCACCCGCAGTCCAACTCCATCCTCAAAGGCTAACTCAACTGACTTAAGCTTATTGGCTTGGAATCCAATTTCTTTCGTCTGAGATCTTACCCGGTAAAGCTCGGCCTCTTCAACACGAGAGGTAGCCATCTCCAGAATCTTTTCCATACTATCTTCCCCCTACTACTACCTCCCGGATCTTTAGGTGAGGCCCTCCGGTGGACACCGGCAGGGGAGACTGAGCTCCCTTCCCACAGCCGCCGGGCCCGGTAAAAAATACGAGATCATTACCGATATCCTCAATATTGGAGAGGGTGGTAAAAATGTTACCGGTGAGGGTCAAATCCCTCACCTTCTTTCCCAATTTTCCTTTCCGGATGAGATAACCCTCCTCTGGAGAAAAAGTAAACATTTCCAGGTTGGTTTGACCACCACGAAAGCCCTTAACATATATTCCTTCTTCTACCTCGGCTATCATCTCTTCCAGGGTTTTATCGCCCGGCGCTATGTAGGTGTTACTCATTCTCACTATAGGAGGATACTCGTAGCTAATAGCCCTGGCATTCCCGGTGGGATGTTCCTCCATTCTGGCCGCTGTTTCTCGAGAATGGAGCCGACCAACGAGTTTTCCCTTCTTGATGAGATAAGTCTTTTGAGCCTCAACTCCTTCATCGTCGTACAGATAATAGCCCCCTTCTCCTTTAATTTTAGGCTCATCAATAATATTGAGCTGACTTGATCCAAAGATTCTTCCCAGCCGCATAATCTTTTGCATTCTCCTGTTCTCATAAAGAAAGTCAGCTTCGGAAAGATGTCCAAAGGCTTCATGGGCAAAGACCCCGCTCAGCTTAGGATCTACTATTACCGTGTATCTACCTCCCTTGGCTGGCTCGGCACGCAGAAGATCTTCCGCTCGTTGAACTGCTTTTTCTGCCTCTTCTTCTCTTCCTTCCACTAGCTCGTATCCACCGACTCCTCCTATTCCCTCATGGGCAGATTGAATGTTGTCACCTCTTCGAGCTATAGCTGTCATTCCTAGGACTGTGTCTATTCTCTCCTGCTCAATGTAAGTCCCTTCCGAATTAAGGAAATACTTTATCATACGAACATCGGCATATTTTAAGTCAGAGGTCTGGATCTGCTTAGAGGAAAGAAGAATCTGGTTGTAGCGGCTACAGAGGAGATATTTCTCTTCCAGAGAAATCTGGCGGGGGTCTTTTCGCACCTCTATTGATACTTTTTTATCTACAGACCGAACCGGAGCGAGCTTTATCTTTCCCTTTTTTATGAGGGAAGCCTCGTCCACCGCTAGTCTTAAATAGTCTTTTAATTTATCTATATCGTTGAAAGAAACAAAACTCCATCCACCCTTACTCTTGGCTCTTATAGCTCCTCCTTTTTCTGAAGATTCTCCAATTGCCTCCAGCTCTTTCCCCACATAGTGAATCTCAACTGCTCTGATTTTCTCATACCTGATCTCGATATAATCTGCTGTGACTTTCTCTAAACAGGAGGTTAGATAAGCCTTCATTCAGGAAACCTTTTCCATAATTTCCTCGGCAACGTCAAAGTTAGCATAAACTTTCTGAACATCCTCGGATTCCTCCAAAGCATCCATCAAGCGAAGCATTTGAAGGGCCTCTTTTTCCTCAAGGGGGACGGTAGTTTGAGGAACCATTGTTAATTCCAGTAGTTCAGGGGTGTATCCGGCTTTCTTTATATTTTCCTTAATTTGAGTAAATTGCTCGGGAGCAAAAACAATCTCCAGGGTATCATCTTCATCCTTTATGTCCTCTGCCCCTGCCTCAACTGCCACGTCAATCACTTTGTCCTCGTCTACTTTGCTTTTGTTCAGCATCATTGTGCCTTTGCGGTTAAACAACCAGTTAACACATCCTACTTCTCCTAAGTGACCTCCATGTTGGCTTAGAATATGTCTTATCTGAGAGATAGCCCTTTTTTTATTATCGGTAACCCCCTCGATAAGCAAAGCCACTCCTTCTGGCCCGTATCCCTCACAGGTGAATTGCTCATAGCTAACTCCGGGAAGCTCACCTGTACCCCGCTGGATGGCCCTTTGCATATTTTCTTTGGGCATTCCCGCCTCTTGAGCCATCTCTACCGCCAGGCGCAAGCCGGGATTGGTCTGGAAATCTGCCCCTTGTCTTGCTTCGATGGCAAGTTTACGGGAAAGCTTACTGAAAATCTGGCCTTTTTGAGCATCCTTCTTTGCCTTTTTATGTTTTATACTGCTCCATTTAGAATGACCTGACACGCTGCATCACCTCCTCGCGTCTTTTGAAGTAGTCTAGCAGAAAGGAAGGCTCTGTCAAGAAAACAAACTGACTAATATTACTTGACTAAAATTGAATTGTCTTTTAAGATAAAAGCCACTAAATTGGTCCTTTTAGGAAAACGGGGTAATAACCCTGGGTAAAAAGCCATGAAAGGAGGTGGGAAAGAGGCTGTCTTTGGGTAAAGTTCAGGGTTGTGCTAGATGAGGGATAGTTTCAGAAACAGAAAATATTTTGTAAGGGCGATGAGTAAAACATTGTCTAATTCGAAGCTAAGAGAAGGAGGTTTCTCAAGATGAAGAAAATATTTGTTACCCTGGCTGCTTTGCTGTTTTTGTTGGGATTAGCTACCGGTGGCTGGACAGCAGAAACTATCAAAATTGGGGGAGTGTATTCTCTTACCGGTGGTCTGGCTCCTTATGGTCCTCCGATTGCCAATGGGGCTAAATTAGCTGTGGATCACATAAACGAGGCCGGAGGTTTACTGGGCCAAAAACTGGAAATTGTGGTTAGAGATACAGCGACTGCTCCGGCAGTAGGACGTGATGCAGCGACTAAGCTGGTGGAAATTGACAAAGTTCCAGCACTGGTGGGGGCTCTGAGTAGTGGAGTCACTTTTGCTGTCTCCAGCATCACCATAGCTAACGAGGTGGTTCAAATCTCCCCTGCTTCTACTTCACCTGCCATAACAGATCTTGATGATAATGACTTTGTCTTCCGCACGGTTGTGTCTGATGCTCTCCAGGGAGTCGTACTTGGAGAACTGGCCGAATTCCTGGGTTATAAGACTGCTTCTGTAGTATATGTAAACAACGCATACGGCAAAGGGTTGGCCGAGGTCTTCAAGAAAACCTTTGAAGCCAAAGGTGGCAAAGTTTTGGCTACGGTTCCCTATGAGGAAAATAAACCCTCTTACCGGGGAGAAATAGAAGCGGCTATAAAGGGAAATCCAGATGCTGTTGAGGTAATAGCTTATCCGGTAGACGGAAACAAGATGTTGGTACACTCTGTGGAACTGGGATACAAGGGGAAGATTCTTTTCTGTGATGGTATGAAAGGTGAAGCAGTGGCAGCTGGCCCAGCATCCAAGTATATTGAAGGATGCTTCGGTACCGCACCGGGCCCAATTAAAGTGGCAGCCGCAGAACAATTTGAAGCTGACTATACTGCCAGGTATGGAAAGTCAACAGTGCCTTACCGGGGCGAAAGTTACGATGCGGTAGCTCTGATTGTCCTGGCCATTCAGAAAGTAGGCCCGGATTTTCTCAGGATGTCCCGTGCCGAACAAGGTCGATCCATCCGGGATAACCTGAGAGCAGTGGCTAATCCCCCGGGAGTGGAGGTCACCTACAAGGAGTTTGCTAAGGCCTTCGATCTTTTAAAGGCTGGTACTGACATTAACTATCAAGGAATCGCCGGACCTTGCACCATAGACGAGAATGGTGATATGAGTGAAGGGGCAATTGAAGTATGGTGGATTCATAACGGTGAGGTTGAAACCGTACGAATGGTAGAAGTTAAGATGTGAATCAGCTCTGCACTTAGCTTAAAAGAAGGCCTGTTCGGATGAGCAGGCCTTCTTTTTTTTGAAAAAGGAAGAAAATGGAGCAAGGTAGCCGCAACCTTTAGGTTGCGCTTGTTTTCGCAGGCTAAAGCCTG
>DAOVGK010000001.1 GCA_030672445.1 Candidatus Aerophobota bacterium | reverse complement strand
GATTTAACTGGCGATTTAAAAAAGACAATATTCGGTCATGAATTTGCTGGAAGGATTGTTGGTGTTGGTAAAAATGTTAATAAGACTCTTATTGGCCAGATAGTTGTGGTTGAAGAACATTACCCATGCCTACAGTGTAGTTTATGTTTAGAGGGAAAATTTGATGGATGCCAAAAAGAGGGTTTTCTGGGCTGGTATAAATCTGGAAATCCCCAAGATTGGGTAAGAAATGGAGCCTTTGCAGAATTTGTTTCTATACACCAATCCTGTGCAAAACCAACCCAGGGTATAGAAAGGCTAAATTTCTTTCCCTCACTTGCAGAACCATTTGGAAATACAGTCAAGATGGAAAGAATGGTTAGAGAAAAATGTGGTAGAGTGCCCGAAACTCTTGCTATATGGGGTGGTTGCGGTGCTCAGGCGCTGTATATGGTTCCCTCCTTTGCCAACAAGGGGGTTAAGAATCTTGTTTTAATTTACCGAGGAAAACCAGCTATGATGTATATGAAAAGATGCCTAAGAGATTTAGATGCTAACTTTTACTTGGTAAATTCTGATGATTATGAAAGGTTAAATCGGCTAAAGAAAAAACTGGGACAAGAAAATGGATTTGTAAATATTGAGTTAACTGGACAGGAAAAAATCCAGAGGATGGTAATAGAGTATGCTTCTCCAAAGGGTAAAATATTTTATTATGGTCTTCCTGCAGGAGGAAAGAAAGTTATGATTCCCGGCAGCAATGTGGATATTTATACATTTGTGACTGGTAGGGCAGGAATTGAAGAGTTAAACCTCAATGGTGTTAAAGGAATTAGGGTAATGGGCAGAGATAATGAATCATGGAAGGAAACTATTGCAGCGCTAAAAATTAATGGACAGTTGAGGAAAGAAATTATGAAACCACTGGTCATGGCAGGCACCACAGAAAATATTGGAGATTTGGTTGATTATTTAATTAATAGTGGCGTTAGGTATAACCAGGAACCCTACGGACCAAGACCAGCAAAATTTGCCGTTGTCAGTGAAAAAATGATGTCTGGCCGCTCTCTCATTTCTTGTTTTGGGAGCAAAGCAGAGATTTCAGTTCAGAGGTAAGAGTTGAAGAGAGGAAGAGGTTAGGAAATAAAATTTAGCTGCAGTAGTCTTCAATTCTCTTCAGATCCTCGGGATTTTCCATTCCCAAAGCCAATGTTCTCCTGTCAATTTTTCGCAGGAGCCCCCCTAGAACCTTACCTGGTCCTACTTCAATGAATAGATCGATTCTGTCAGAAAGGAGTCTCCTCATAGAATCCTCCCAGAGAACGGGATGATCCATCTGCATACGGAGGGCCATTTTAATTTCTTCGGCACTCAAGGCATACCGGGCAAAGGCGTTGGTGAGAACTTTACAGCAAGGATTTGAGAAAGAGATGCGATCTAATTCTTGACTGAATTTTAAAGCTGCCCGCCTCATAAAGGAGGTGTGAAAGGGCCCGCTTACCGCAAGGGAAATAACCTTTTTTGCCCCCTCCTGCTTCAACTTCTCACTCACTATTTCTACTGCTTTTTTTTCCCCAGCAATAACCACCTGAGAGGGAGAATTAAAGTTGACCGCCTCTACTCCTTTGATTTTCTGGCAAATTGACAAAACTGCCTCTCTGGGTAGTCCAATTACGGCTGCCATTTCACCATCTACGGCAGCTGAGGCCTCCTCCATAAGCTGGGCTCTTCGGCGAACCAGTCTTAAGGCAGCAGGATAGTCAACCACCTTAGCGCAAAGTACCGCACTGTACTCTCCTAGACTGTGTCCGGCTACTACGGTTGGCTCTATCCCCGCCTCTCTCAAAACTCTGGTAAGGATCCAGTTCACCGTCAACAGAGCTGGCTGAGCATTAGCCGTCTTTTTCAGCTCTTCTTCCGGGCCGTGATTACATAGTAGCTCAAGATCAAAATCTAGGACTTTCCTTGTCTGCCGGAAGATTTTTCGGGCTTCTTCATACCCATCAATGAATCTTCTTCCCATTCCTACGTGTTGAGAACCCTGTCCGGGAAAAAGGAAAGCTATTTTTCTCATGTCAGAGCAATAACCTCGTCATCTTTGCCTAACCTGATTATGCGAGGACCGGAGGTATTTCTTCCAATAAGGGAGATATTTTTAGCTACCAGGCGAATACTCTTTCCCTTCTGGGTGATAACAATCACCTCATCACTTTGCTTTATTCTTTTTGCTCCCACCACCTCACCCTTATGGGGAACAAAACGTAGGTTAATGATTCCTTTGCCGCCTCTTCTGGTTTTTCTGTATTTAGCAAAAAGGGTTCTTTTCCCGTAACCCTTGGAGGTAACGGTGAACAGAGCTTCATTCTCTTTGGCAATGACGGCATCCATTACCTCATCCTCTTCCCCTAAAGAGATCCCCTTTACTCCTAATGAAGTTCTTCCTGTGGGATGAACATCTTTTTCAGAAAAAAGAATAGCCTTACCTTTCCTGGTGACCAAGACTATATCTTCTTCACCTTGAGTGAGCATCACTTTAATTAACTCATCTTCCTCCTGCAAATGAATTCCCATTATTCCTCCTTTTTTAGGATGGGAATAAGCGGAAAGCCTGGTTTTTTTTACTTTCCCTTTCTTGGTGACCATAACCAGAAAACCTTCATCTTCAAAATTGTCCAGGGCCAGAGTTGTGCTCACTCTCTCATTCTTTCCCAGAGAGAGGAAGTTAACCAGCGCTCTACCTTTAGCTGATCGCTTCTTTTGAGGAATGTCGTAGGCTCTGGCCCAATGAACCTTTCCTAGATTGGTAAAAAATAAGAGGATAGAATGAGTGTGAGTAATAAAAAGGTCCTCTACAAAATCTCCCTTTTCGGTGAGCATACCGCTCATCCCCCTACCCCCACGTCTTTGTCGCTTGTAAGCTCTCAAGGAGGTGTACTTTATATAGCCATGACGGGTGATAGTGACGACGATATCCTCTTTTTTGATCAAATCTTCTGGTTTAAAGGTTAACTCTTTTACTAGGGTCTCAATCAGGGTACGCCTCTCTTCTCCATATTTTTCCTTAATCTGGATAAGTTCTTCCTTAATGGTTGCCCAAATCAGGGGCTCCTTTGCCAGCATTTCCTCTAGCTTCGCTATTTTTTTTACCGATTCGGCATAATCCTGGTCCACTTTATCCCTCTCCAGATGAGTCAGACGAGCTAGCCTCATCTCCAGAATTGCTCTGGCCTGCTCATCACTTAGCCTTAGCGACTTTATGAGGTGACTCCTGGCTTCTTCTGGATTGGAAGATGACCTTATAATTTTAATTACCTCATCCAGTTTCGCCAGAGCTTTCTTGAGTCCTTCCAGAAGGTGGGCCTTTTTCTTCTCCCGGGAAAGCAGGAATTTTGTCCGTCGGGTAACTACCTCTTTACGATGATCAAGGTAGCACCGGAGCATCTCGACCAGGTTCAAAAGGCGTGGCTTACCACCCAGTATGGCTAAAAGAATAACTCCAAAGGTTGTCTGAAGAGGAGTATATTTATAAAGTTGATTTAAAATGACCTCAGCACTGGTGGTGCGGGAAAGCTCTATCACAATCCTTATTCCCTTTCTGTCCGATTCATCCCGCAGGCTCTTGATCCCCTTTATTCTATTATCCTGAGATAGGCCAGCAATTGTCTCAATCAATTTTGCTTTATTAACCTGATAGGGAAGTTCAGTAATAACAATACTTTCTCTGTCCTGGCTAGTTTCGATGTTAGCTCTTCCTCGCAAGATTATCTTTGCCTTTCCATACCGGTAGGCTCTTTTAATTTCCCTCGTTCCTATAATAATCCCCCGGGTAGGAAAATCTGGACCCCTAACGATTTTTAAAAGCTCGTCAATAGAGATTTGAGGCTCCTCAATCATTCTGATACAGGCATCCACCAGCTCACTCAGATTATGAGGAGGGATATTGGTGGCCATCCCTACGGCTATTCCAGAACTCCCATTTAATAAGAGATTAGGTATTTTTGCTGGTAGAACAAGGGGCTCTTTGAGGCTGTTGTCAAAGTTGGGTAGAAAGTCAACTGTATCCTTATCCAGATCTTCAAGCATTTCCCAGGTTATGAGTGAGAGTTTTACCTCGGTGTACCTCATAGCGGCCGGAGGGTCCCCATCCACAGAGCCAAAATTTCCTTGCCCGTCAACCAAAGGATGACGCAGGGAAAAGTCTTGAGCCATTCTTACCAAAGCATCGTAGACGGCCATATCTCCATGAGGATGGTATTTTCCTAAAACCTCCCCCACCAGACGAGCCGACTTTCTGTAAGGCTTGTTGGGAAGTAAACCCAATCCCTGCATGGCATAAAGAATCCTTCGTTGTACTGGCTTTAGTCCATCTCGCACATCGGGTAAGGCTCGACCGACAATTACGCTCATAGCATAGTTCAGGTAAGAAGTCTTCATTTCGTCTTCCAGATAAAGCGGAGCAATTCTACCTTCCAAAGCCATGATAACCCCCTTGTAACTATTCAATCATATTTCACCGCAGAGCACGCCGAGAACGCTGAGAATCAGGAAAATTATTATAGCTGCACCAGTAATTTTTTTCTGTTATTTCATTAAGTTTTGATTCATCTCTGCGCACTCTGCGACCTTTGCGGTGAAGAGTTACCTCTTCTCTTATTTATACATCCAGGTTGGTTACTTCCAGGGCGTGATCCTCAATGAACCTACGACGAGGCTCAACTTCTCCTCCCATGAGGATGGTAAATAGCTCATCGGCCTGGACCGCATCCTCTATGGAAACCTGATAGATGGTGCGGGTGGCCGGATTCATGGTGCCTTGCCAGAGCTGTTCGGGGTTCATCTCTCCTAGACCTTTATAGCGTTGAATCTCTAATTTTTCCTCCCCCAGCTCTTTTCTTAATTCCTTTAAACTCTCCTCGCGGTAAAGAAAATATTCTTTATTTTTACCATTAACCTTATAGAGAGGTGGTTGGGCGATGTAAACATGGCCCTCTCTAATTAAATCCTGCATATACCGATAAAAGAAGGTGAGAATAAGAGTCCTGATATGAGCTCCATCCACATCCGCATCACTCATAAGGATGATTTTGTGGTATCTCAGTCTGGACAGATTGAATTCATCCTTAATACGGGTGCCGATAGCGGCGATCATAGATTTTATCTCTTCATTATTGAGAATCTTGACTAGATGAGTCTTTTCCACGTTGAGAATTTTTCCCCTTAAGGGCAGGATAGCCTGAAAATGCCTATCTCTTGCTTGTTTAGCTGAGCCTCCTGCTGAATCCCCCTCCACTATGAAAAGCTCATTCCTTTCGGGATTATCCTCCGAGCAAGCAGCCAGTTTACCAGGAAGGGTTCCTCCTCCCAGACTTTCCTTCCTTCGGGCTATTTCCCTTGCTTTTTGGGCAGTCTGTCGCACCCGCGAGGCAGAGAGAACATTCTGTATTACCAATTTACCTATGGTGGGATTCTCCTCCAGGTATCGGGAGAGATTTTTATAAACGATGGATTCCACAATTCCCTTGGCTTCAGTATTGCCTAATCTGGTTTTTGTCTGTCCCTCAAACTGAGGATTGGGAATCTTCATATTAATAATAGCCGTTAGACCTTCCCTTACGTCTTCTCCTAAGAGAACGACTGGCTTGTTTTCCTCTTTCTTAATATAGTCATTGATGGTTCTAGTTAAG
>DAOVGK010000079.1 GCA_030672445.1 Candidatus Aerophobota bacterium | reverse complement strand
TCCTCAATTGTAAAGGGCATTTTGCTACCCCTGCTTTCGCTCCTCTTCTTTTCAGCGTAGCCGTCATTTTATCCGCCCTTTTTTTAACTCCTCAATTTGGAATTTATAGTCTGGCTATAGGAGTGGTAATCGGAGGAGGGCTCCAGCTTCTTTTCCAGATTCCCTCACTCATTCGAAGAGGATTTGGATATTGCCCAACTTTATCTTTTAAAGATCCAGGATTAGGCAGGATCGGTAAATTGATGGTACCAGCCACCTTGGGAGGAATTACTCTGCAGGTTAATGTATTGATCAACCGTGTCTTTGCTTCTACTCTTGTCCCCGGCAGCATCTCGGCTCTTTTATATGCCATGAGGTTGATTCAATTTCCTCTGGGCCTTTTTGCTATAGCCTTGTCTACGGCTATTTTTCCCACCCTGTCCTCTCTTGCTGCTAAGGAAAAAATGGGGGAACTAAGGGAGATGGTATCCCTGGGAGTGAGACTGGTTCTATTTGTTCTGATTCCTTCCAGTGTAGGACTAATCATAATTAGAGGGCCTCTCATTTCGCTACTTTTTCAGCATGGAGCTTTCTTAGCTGAAGATACCGTTATGACCGCTCAATCTTTAGTCTTTTACTCACTGGGCTTATTTGCCATGGGTGAGGTTATGGTCCTTACCAGGGCTTTTTATTCTCTTCAAGACATCTTTACCCCGGTTAAGGTATCTATTCTTATATTGATCCTCAATGTCTTGTTAAATTTTCTTTTGATCTCACCCCTAAAACATAGTGGATTGGCTTTAGCCACCTCCCTTTCAATGTTTGCCAATGGAGCGATACTTCTGATTCTTTTGAGGAGAAAGTTAAAAAGAATAGAGGGAAGGAAGATCCTTAACTCTTTCCTAAAGATTAGCCTGGTCACAGGAGTGATGGGAACAGGAGTTTTTCTTATAATTAAAGCTATTCCGGCTATAATAGGAATATCTATGCTCAAGATACAGGTTGCCCAGGTTTGTAGCGGTATCGGCTTAGGCACACTCATATTTTGTGGTTTAGCTTATTGTTTGAAATTGGATGAACTTAGAGTGATCTACCAGGCATTCAGGAGAAAGAAAAGTTAAGAAAAGCAGCTATTCACCGCGAAGATCGCAGAGTGCGCAGAGATGTATCAAAAAGAAAAACTTAATAAAATATAAGCATTCAGAAAGTGGCTAATAATTTTCCTGATTCTTAGCGTTCTCGGCGTGCTCTGCGGTGAAATATGATAAGGCTGAATGACTTCGAGGCTTGGGGTAGGTTAACCGCAGGAGGAGTAGGTTTTGAGAGGCTTTTAGTGGTTGAGTTGACAAATCCAGGACTAGTTGGTATGTTAAGGTAACTCATAAAGGAGGGGAATAAAGAGAAAAAGGAGAGGAAGATGAAGGACGTAAGAGCAGTAGTATTGGCAGCAGGGGAAGGAACTCGAATGAACTCAGAGTTAATCAAACTGGCTCATACCTTGACCTATCAAGCTTTGGTGAAGTTCGCTGTTGATGCCTGTGTCAAAAGTGGAATAGGTAGAACGATCGTAGTGGTGGGTCATCAGGCCGAGAGAATAAGATCCATTCTGGGTGAAGGATTTGACTATGTCTATCAGGAGAAAAGATTGGGTACTGGAGATGCTTTGAAAAGAGCTATTCCCCTCTTAGAGGATTTTAAAGGAGAGTTGGTGGTGCTTCCAGGTGACGATCCCTTTATCACTGCACCCATACTGAGCCAGTTGGTCGAGCATCAGCGGAAGGCCAGGCCAGCCGCCACGGTGCTCACAGCTTGTCTTTCTGATCCCAGTCACTATGGAAGAGTAATTAGAAACGGCTACCGACAGATCAAAAGAATCGTGGAGAGTAAAGACGCTAACCTCGAGGAACTAAAGATTAAGGAAGTAAATAGCGGAATCTACTGCTTTGATACCCAAAATTTACTTCCCCTTCTTTCTCACCTGGACTGTAACAATGCCGAGAAGGAATATTATCTAACCGACGTTATCGAATTGTTCAACCAGCAGGGATTCAAGGTAGAGGCATTGGAGGCAAAGGACCCTTATGTAGCTTTAGGGGTGAATACTCCTGAGGAGTTGGAAAGAGCCTGGAAGATTTTAGAGAGAAGAAGGGAAATCCCACCGCTGTCTTAAAAATCTTGCCCTGATGAGAGAAAAATTTGTTCTAGCCATTGACCAGGGAACAACTGGCACAAGGGCAATTGCCTATGATCGGGATGCCCATGTTGTTTCGCAGTCCTATCGCCAGCTTACCCAGTATTATCCTCGGCCTGGCTGGGTAGAACATGATCCCGAGGAAATCTGGCAAAGCTGTCTGGGTGTGGTCGAGGAGATTCTCACCAGAAATGGTCTCAATCCCCAGAAAATCGAGGCTATTGGCATTACCAATCAAAGAGAAACTACCCTGGTCTGGGATAAGGATACGGGTGAGCCTCAGTACCAAGCCATTGTCTGGCAATGCAGGCGGACAGCTCCTCGATGTGATGAATTAATATCAAAAGGATTAGAGGATCTTATCAAAAAAAGGACCGGTCTGGTAATTGATCCCTACTTTTCGGCTACCAAGATTGGGTGGATTCTAGATAAGGTACCGGGAGCAAGAAAAAAGGCAGAGAAAGGGGAAGCTGTCTTTGGGACTGTGGATAGCTGGTTGCTGTGGAAACTTACCGGGGGAGCTGCTCACCTTACTGAGTATACCAATGCCTCTCGGACTATGCTTTTTAACATCCATAAGCTAGAGTGGGATACTGAACTTTTGGATCTTTTCCAGATTCCTCGCAAGATGCTTCCTTCAGCTAGACCCTCCGGCAGTATCTTTGGTTACACTGCTAAAAATGGTTCTTTGCCCTCAGGAATTCCTATCGCCGCCGTTTTAGGTGATCAGCAAGCAGCTCTTTTCGGCCAAATGGGCTTTAATCCTGGTATGGCCAAAAATACCTATGGAACGGGCTGTTTTCTACTCCTCAATTTAGGCAAAAAGTCAACTGCTCCCTCTAAGGGATTGCTAGCCACTCTTGCCTGTAATGGTGAAGGAAAACCCATTTACGCTCTGGAGGGGAGTGTGTTTATGGCTGGAGCTGCTGTTCAGTGGCTGCGTGATGGATTAGGATTGATAAAAGCCCCAAAAGATACGGAAGAAGCGGCTGCCAGCGTTAAAGATACCGGTGGGGTATATATGATTCCTGCCTTTACCGGATTAGGTGCTCCCTACTGGGATTCCTCAGCCCGAGGGGCAATTTTAGGAATAAGCCGGGGCACAAAAAAGGAACATATTATTAGAGCTACCTTAGAATCAATCGCCTATCAGACACGCGATGTCCTTGAGGCTATGGAAGATAACGCCAAGTTAGAGCTTAAGAAGCTGCGGGTTGATGGGGGAGCGGCAAAGAATGACTTTTTAATGCAGTTTCAATCTGATATCCTGGGTATCCCGGTGGAAAGGCCGGCTCTTTTAGAAACCACCGCTCTGGGAGCAGCTCTTTTAGCCGGTCTAACTATTGGTTTCTGGAAGAACAAAGAAGAGCTTACCCACCTCTGGCAGCGGGAAGCTTCATTTAGGCCACAGATGGGCAGTGATAGAAGAGAAACTCTCTATGCAGGTTGGAAAAAAGCAGTAAGCCGAGTTCTCAGTAAAGAAGCATAAGGGAGAAGTATTATATTGTCTACTCAATTCAAATTGGGGATTAATGCGGGGTTCGCCATCAATCGGTTTCCGGAGCCGGAGGTCTGGCTGAGGATTGTTGGGAAGGAGCTAGGTTTAAAGTATGTCCAATTTGTAATTGACCTTCTCAATCCTTTTCTTCCCAAAATCGTGATAGATCGGGAGGTTGAGAAGATAAAGAAAAATACAGCAAAGTATGGTATTAAGATAGATACTACCTTCACCAGTGCCTTTACCCGGATTAATCACCTCATGCATCCAGATGATCTTCAAAGAAAGGTCTGGCTTGGTTGGTTTAAGCGCTGGTTCAAGATTTCGGCAGACTTAGGGGCAAGAGGTTCCGGTGGCCATTTTGGGATCATGTCGGTGGAGGATTTTAATAACCAAAAGCGAAGAAAACTCTTAGTTC
>DAOVGK010000090.1 GCA_030672445.1 Candidatus Aerophobota bacterium | reverse complement strand
TCCGCCAGAGTGTAAATAGAACTAAGAACTAAGCATTGAGAACTAAGAGTTATAATAATTAAAGGATTAGGGAATTAAAGGGGTAGAGGGATCAAATATGGTAGCCGCAACCTTTAGGTTGCGCAGTCGAGCGAAAGCTACAAAGATACTTTTTTTAGTTCTTAATTCTGAATTATTGGAGAGGTGACTGAGTGGTTGAAAGTGCACGATTGGAAATCGTGTGGAGGGCCTAAAGCTTTCCCGAGGGTTCGAATCCCTCCCTCTCCGCCAGAGTGTAAATAGAATTAAGAACTAAGCATTGAGAACTAAGACTTACAAAGAGGTTTTTTTCTTTCTTGGTTCTCAATTCTTAATTCTCAGCTCTGAATTATCAGCGAACGACAGTGAGGCCGGCAGGCTTCAGTTCATAGCCATCAACCCACTGCTCAAGGCACCCGGGATTCCAACAGGTCGCAGGAACCTCTTAAATAGAGCCCGAAAAAATTGACAATAAGGGACTTTTTGTTATATTAACAAAAGTATCCTTTGCCGCACCAAAAACAAAACAGAGCCGCAGCCCAAGAAGCAACTCTCATGGCACAATTGAAGAGTGAACATAAGTAGTTCTATTAAAATTAGAGTTTGGAGGGGGGGGGAATGAACTTACTTGAGAAAGCAAAAAAATCAGCTAGGGAAAATGGTAAAAGAGTCAATGTCGAAGTCGCTAAGGGATTAGAGGCAATTCAAGCCATGCATGATCTGTGCAAAAAAGTTAAAGGTTCACCATATAAAATGTATATGTCAGAGAAAAAACAAAAGAAATGAAGTATTACTTGATAGACACTAGTGCTTTTGTATATGCAATTGAAAACCTAGATAAAATAAAGACGAATTTCTTTACGGAAAAGGCTAATGGAACGGCTTTTCTCTATATACCTCAGTTTTGTGTTCCGGAGGTTTTCAATACTTTCGCTAGATTTTTCTACAGAGACCAAAAAATAGGAAACACTTTGTATACCAAGTGGAGAGGTAAATTCACAAGAGCAATACATAATAGGAGAATTCTTTATTGTTATGATTTGCATAGATATCACAATTTAAATACTCACAAAATATACAAAATCGAACAGAAAGAACCCTATACGAACAAAGAAAATGCACTGTCCACTTTTGACATTCTAGTAATTGCTATGGGTATTGAACTTAAAAGGATACATTTTCCTAATGAGGTTCTGATTTTAACAAGGGATGCCAGATTATGTAGAATTTCAAATATAAGCAGAGAGTTTGCTCCGGCAATATGGTTTGAGTAAGCAATGAGAAAACCTAGAGTAGTCCAGGCAGAGAAAACAGAAGAGCTAAAAGGTCGCTTAAATCAGACTCTTTCTGGTCAGATAGCAAGGTCTCTTAGCTTAATCCCTAGTATTGTTTCAAAACGTCAGAGTTAGACCTCCTCCCAGACGTTGATTTTGTTTTTCTAACCAAACACAAAATCTGTCCGGCAACCCCAGTTATTTAGCTCCTGTGTCGTAGGTCTCAACGTTAAGCTCTGAGTGATATCTGCTCTTTCCATATTAATTTCTTACCACATATTTTATCATAGAACCCACAAAATTGACAAGAAGGTTTTTTTTGCTATGTTAAGAAAGGTATTCTTTGCCGCATCAAAAGCAAAATAGACTGGCAGCCCAAGAAGCAACTCTCATGGCACAATTGAAACCAATGAATGCAGAAACCTTTCATTGAACTTTTAGGGCTTTGCGCTTGTAGTTCAATTGGATAGAGCGCCGGATTGCGGATCCGGAGACTGGGGGTTCGAATCCCCCCAAGCGCACCAGGCAAAATGGAGAGGTGGCTGAGTGGTCGAAAGCGGTCGCCTGCTAAGCGATTAAGTGCCCATAAAGGTGCTTCGAGGGTTCAAATCCCTCCCTCTCCGCCAGTTCATAGGCCATTCTTATACTCTCCATTTAGTTCCTTCATCCAGCATAGTGAGATAATTTTCTATGGGAATGTAATTGGTGATGGAATTTCCAGAACCTAAAGCATAACCTCCACCAGGCATACATTTATCTAAAATATCTCTTACATATTGGCGAAGTTCCTTTTCTTTCAGTTGACAAAGTTTACCCACATCTACTCCCCCTAATACGGCAATTCTATCCCCATATTTCTTCTTAAATTCGGCAACTGGCATTATGGCATCTTCAAAGGAGTGTTTGGCATCTATCCTTACATCCTCAATGAGGTCTTCCATTATTGAATCACAGTAGCCACAGTTATGAAGGATATAGATAAGTCCATTATCATGAGCAAGTTTAGCAAATCTTTTATGCCAGGGTAGAATATACTTTCTCAATGTGTCTGGAGAAAGAAGGGTGGCTGTCTTAAATCCCATATCATCTCCTTGAAAAAAGCCCACTAAATTATCCAGACCAATGATCTTTTCATATGCTCCATAGATTAATTCTCCCACTCTTTCGGTAACCGCTTCTACTAAATCCGGGCTGTCGTATAGAAGATAACTGAGTGTCTCAAGCCCAAATAGTTCATTGGAAAGAACCTCAAGTACCCCCGGAGAAAAGGAAGCAAAGATTCCCATCCCCTCAGGTAGATTCTTAGAAGTAAATTCAAAAGGCCACAGGTCTAATTCTTTAAGGGAAGGCCAACTGTACTTTTCAAAATCCTCCCAGCAAGTTATTATCCCTTTTTCTTCCTCAACCCAGAGCCTGTCTCCTTTAGAAAGAAAAGCAGTATCTTCTCCTACCCTCTTTTTAGATGCAAAAGATAAACTCCCTGAGAAGCGGAAATCACTGATAAATCTGAGGCAATCATAACCAAGTCGATACCAGCACTCAATATAATTCTTGAGCACTGCCTCTTGAGACTTCTTATCTTTTGCTAGGCAAGGCTCTATCCAGGGTCGGTTAAATTCCCTTTCCGTAAAATACCTGATAACCTCTTTATCGATATGGAGTTCGACGAAATGGACCTTAGAAGGGATTTTCTTTCTCAGAATAATGGCTTTAAATTCTTCTCTATCTGGTTTTGGATGTTTCATAATAAGCCTCATTTTAAAGATATTTCTCCTTATACTCTTTAATTGCCTGAACGTAGGTGTGCTGAACTAAGGTGGCAAGACTTATCTTTCTTATTTCCAACTCACCGGAATTCTCAAAGTTCTTTCATTCCTATCCTTAAAGAGAAGATATCCATGTTCTTTACCATACTCATAGAGCTCTTTAACTACCTTTACGTCATGCTTGCAGTACTGGGTGAGCCTATCCATCCTGCCCTCTCTAAACCAGCGGAGAGCATCCAGGCCGGTTCCAATCTTCCCATATCCCAGAGTACTTTGAGATAGATGATCCAGGCTCAAACGGAAACCTAAATGCTTCCTCACAACTTCCAGGATGTCCAGGGTAGGAACTTTCCCTAGATCAAAAGAGGTATAGCGGGAAAGTACCGCATAGTCGAATCTTTTAATATTAAAGCCTATTATCAGATCTGCCGTCAAAAGTTCCTGCAAAAGCTCCCCTATCTTATCTTCGGTAAACACCTCGAATCTACCCTTTCTCAGGTTATAGGTTACCGCAACCGAGAGCCTCATCATCCTCTTATTTTCCCATCCTCCCACTTCTTCAGCACTTTTCTGGGTTTCAAGGTCAAAGAAGATAATATCTTCTAGACTCTGGGCAACTTTTTCCTGAGGAGTTTCCTGTTTTGACAATAAAGGCGCTTCTTTCACTTCTTCACTCATGGCTTTTGGCCTAGATGATAACAGAGACCTTAAAAGTAAGATAGCTCCCCTTTTGTCTAAAGGTCTATTCCCGCTCCCACATTTTGGTGACTGACAACAGGAAGGACACCCACTCTCACAAGGACAATCTTCGATTAATTTAAGGGTAGTTTGAAAAAGGTCTTTGGAGATCTGGAAAGCCTCCTCTACCAGTCCTACTCCTCCGGGATAGCCGTCGTAAATGAAAATAGCTGCGGTCTGAGTTTGAAGATGAAAGGGAAAAGAGTAGCCCCCTACATCTTGCCTATCGCAGGTTACCTTGAGAGGAAAGATAGCGATGGTAGCATGCTCGGTAGCATGCAGAGCTCCAGCAAAGTCAACCCCTTTTGCTGTTAATCTTTCGCCTAGATGGGAAGGGATCTCCAGCCACAGGGAAACTGTATCAAAGCTTCTCTCGGGAAGGCTAAGGGAATGTTCACTGATCAAGCTTCTATCACTTTTTCTTCTTTTCTCAAAGGCTGTTACTTGTTCAGTCACCCTAACCTTTCCCAAAAGGACTCTTAGCAACCCAAACTCTTTTTTTTGCTGTGACTCGAGAATTTCTATCTTTTCCCAGAAACTCACCTGAGTGTAATAATCAACATCCCTTCGACGAGCATAAACGCATCTGGTAGCCTCATCGAGATAGAGTATCTCATATTCCTCTGCCCGGTGAAGATAGATAGCCCCGGGATAACATTCATGATAAAGTCTGGTTTTATCTATATCTCCCATTACCTTCCCGGTTTTTTGGTTAATGATGGTGTAGGTTTCTCCGATGGAGCGAATATTGAGATCTCTCTGGGGATATTTTTTCCGAGAATACCACCTCTTTCCTTCTCGGTCTCGAAAAAGCTCACCTCTTTTCTCGAGGAGATCAAGACACAGGGAAAAATTTTCGGGATAGATACGGGCATCTTTTTCTAGAGACAAGGGATGCTCAACTGCCGCACAGGGAAGATGTTCGCAGGCAATGGGCTCATTCTTTAGACTGATGATCATCTTTTCCCATTCTCGAGAAAAGAAATCCTGGGGATGACGAAGAAAGTATTGGTCCAGAGCATCATCCAGGCCAACCATGATGATGAGAGCCTCCTTTTGACCTCTACCCACTCTTCCTCCCCTCTGCCAGGTGCTGATAACTGTGCCGGGATAGCCCAAGAGAATGCAGCAGTCCAGACTTCCCACATCGATTCCCAATTCCAGGGCGCTGGTGGAGATGACTCCGGCGAGTTTTCCCCCAAAAAGATCGGCTTCTATTAATCTTCTTTCTGAGGGGAGATATCCAGCTCTGTAGGAGGCTATCCTCGAGGATAAATCAGGTCGATCCTCCTTAATCCAGGAGAATACCAATTCAGTTATTCTCCTGGCTTTGGTGAAAAGAATCGTCTTCAAACCTTGATCCAGACAGTTTAGAAAAATTTCCGTCGCCTCGGTATAGGGACTCGCCTCACTTTCCCAAAGTACGAAATATTTCTTGCCCGAGGGTGCGCCATCCCGGCTAACTTTAATAAAATCTTCTCCAGCTAAGTCTTGAGCAAACTCTTCCGGAGTATCTATGGTGGCGGAGGAGGCAATAAACTGCGGCTTGCTCCCATAAACCTCAAGAATCCTTTTTAATCTTCTTAGAATATGAGCGGTGTGAGTTCCAAAAATCCCTCGATAGGTGTGAAGCTCATCCAGGATGACAAAACGAAGTCCAGTTAAAAGACCTTTCCAGGCTGAATGAAAGGGTAGAATCCCCATTTGCAGCATATCAGGATTGGTAAGGAGAATATGAGGTAGATTCTTTTTGATCTTTCTCCTTTCATAGGCGGAAGTGTCACCATCATAAACTTGAGCGCTAACCTCTCCCTTCTTGCAAAAGGGAGTAAATTCCCGGATGCTGTCTAGTTGATCCTGAGTTAAGGCTTTGGTGGGGAAGATATAAAGAGCTCTAACTTTTGGATCTTTAAGGATTTGCTCCCAAACAGAGAGGTTATAGATAAGAGTTTTTCCGCTTCCGGTGGCCGTAGTAACCACTACATTCCTGCCGCGTCTGATGGCTTCTATGGCTTCGACCTGATGAGAATAAAGACTGGAGATCCTGTTGGCCCCAAGATAATCATTAATGGCGGGAGGAAATGGTCTTGTTAGTTGGCTAAACTCAGCCTCATGGGCAGGAATCTCTTCCACATGGGCTATTCTATGAGAATACCGAGGATGATTTCTTAAAAATTTAAGAAAGTTTTTTATTTTGTCCACGTCTATTTCTCAGGTCTTGATAATGGTATGTTAACCCTTTGCCAAGGAAAGGTCAAGAAATATCTCGGGACTCTTCGCTTCAGCTTATCTTGACATAATCTCAGCCGCTATATATCATAAACACAGAAAAAAAAGCTAAAATGTCAGAATCAATTGATCTGGTGAAAGGAGAGGGTCAGTCAGAATAGCCAAAAATCGAAAGAGAAGAATTTGAAGTAGTTGAGGACCTTAAGGAACCGGAAAGAAAAAAGTGGTTCTAGAAGGTCGGAGATTACTAAAGAAGTCTAAGAGCAAAGCAGAGGAAAAGGTTTAGAGGCATCCAAGTTTGGCTTTCTCAAGACACGCGAGATGTTAAGACATACCTTCCTTCACGTCCCCGGAGTAGGGCCAAAGACCGAGTTAAAATTCTGGGAGAGGGGAATTTACTGTTGGGAGAACTATTTAGAAAATCCTGGACGGTTAGGTCTTGGTAGAGGAGCCCAATTAAACTTAGATACATTTATCGAGAGCTCACTAAAAGCTGTAAAATGTGGCGATGCTCTTTTCTTTGAACGCCTATTGCCTAAAAGAGAAATTTGGAGAATCTATCCGGAGTTTAAAGACCGCTCTGTTTTTCTGGACATAGAAACCACAGGTTTAGGAGGTCAAGGTGACTATATAACTATGATTGGGCTCTTCAATGGTAGGCAAATAAAAACTTTCGTTCGGGGTCAAAACCTGGAGGACTTTGCTACCGAATTAAAGAATTACTCGGTCATCGTGACCTATAACGGCAAATGTTTTGATCTTCCCTTTATTAAGTCTGAATTTAAAGACCTTAGATTTACCCAGGCTCACATTGATCTTCGATATTTTCTTTATCGACTGGGATATTCTGGCGGTCTTAAACGAGTGGAGGCAAATGTCGGTATCCAAAGGGGAAAAGGACTAGAAGATATAGATGGCTATCTGGCCACAGTTTTGTGGCAAAAATATCTGCAGGGTAATGAAAGGGCCCTACAGGCCTTAATCAGATACAACATCGAGGATGTAGTTAATCTTAAACGTCTGATGGAATTTGGCTATAATAGAATAATCGAGTTTTTCCCCATTCCTATAGATTATCTTGAACCGGGAAAAGAGATAAAAATCGATGTTCCCTTTGACTCCAGTATTGTCCAAGAGATAAGAAGCGAAATGAGCTGGATGCCCTGGATGCCATAGATTTCACATAAGAGTGGCAGGCCGATTCATATCTATAAGCTCTGATGCTTTTTTGGACGAGCTTATCAATCTATTACTTCTACTTTTATTAAATTGGTAGTGCCCGCAATACCAAAAGGGATGCCTGCTATAATTACTATTTTTTCTCCCCGCTGAACCAGACCTGTTTTCAAAGCCGTCTTTTTTGCTTTCTGTATCATATCATCGGTATCTTTTATCTCCAGGCTTTTAAGTGGGTACACCCCCCAGGAAAGAGTCAATTTCTGCACGGTATTTTTCTTAGGACTCCGGGCTATAATTGGTACCCGGGGGCGGTATCTTGCCACCATACGGGCGGTACTTCCAGAGAAAGTGAAGGTAACAATAGCTGCTGCCTTTAAATCCTGAGCAATTTCACAGGTAGCATGACCTATCGCATCGGGAGTAGTAGGTTTAACCGAGCGCGACCTTTCTTCTAATATTTTTTCGTAGTCTAAAGCCTTCTCAGTCTCAACTGCGATTTTGTCCATTATTATTACTGATTGCAGAGGATATTTTCCTATAGCTGTTTCCTCTGATAACATAATGGCATCAGTTCCATCAAAGATAGCGTTAGCTATATCTGTAACCTCTGCTCTGGTAGGACGAGGATTATCAATCATTGATTCCAGCATTTGGGTAGCAGTGATCACCGGTTTTCCCATGACATTGCATTTTTTTATAATTTCTTTCTGGGCAAAAGGTACTTTTTGAAGGGGTATTTCTAGACCTAAATCACCCCGAGCTATCATTATTCCATCAGCTGCTTCAATTATCTCCTCAATATTGCTTAATGCTTCCTGTTTCTCAATTTTAGCAATTAAGGAAATTTCTTGTGCCTTTTTTTCTTTTAAGATTTTTCTCACCCTTAAAATATCTTCAGCTTCTCTAACAAAAGAAATACCAATGAAATCAAGCTTATGTTTAATTCCAAAAAGAAGATCCTTTCGATCTTTATCACTGAGAGGAGAGATTTCAAAGGACTTATCAGGTAAATTTATCCCTTTATGAGAGGTTAATTCCCCTCCTTTAATTACCCGACATTTAATGTCTGTAGAAGTTACATCTTCAACTTTAAGCTCCAGAGAACCATCTGCCAGCAGAATTGTTTGTCCTTTTTTTACCTTTTGAGCTAAAAGGGGATAGGTTATGGAAACCTCTCTTTCATCTCCAGGAATGTGGCGGGTAGTGAGAGTGAAGGTGGTTCCTTCTTTTAATAACACCGGTTCTTTTTGAACTAAGCCAGTTCGGATTTTGGGACCACCTAAATCTTGAAGGATAGCTACCGGCTTTCTGAGCTCAAGAGAAGCCTCTCGAACATATCTTATGGCCAAGGAATGCTCTTCATAACTGCCATGGGAAAAATTCAGACGAGCCACATCCATACCCTCTTTTGTTAGCTGCTCTATTAGCTCAGAAGATCTTGAGGCAGGACCGATAGTGCAAACTATTTTGGTGCGTCTCATTTACTTTCGAAATCCTCTCAGATCAAAAACCATCTATTTAAATCATATCACATCATATTATTTCTACAAGTGTTAGCCAACTCTCGAGTTTCCTGAAAAATTCCTCTATCTTCTTTCTCCTTAAAGATCTCCTCCCCCTTGTCCTTCACTGTATATTCCACACTATCATTTCTCATGACCAGCCATAGATGAGTATCCATCGTACTTAGATGACGCGATTTTGCCCTCAATGATAATCTGTTTTAAAAGCGTCAAGTATGTTATCGATTGGCACACCATATTGAATATTATGAATGGCACAAAAAACAAAACCACCACCAGGAGCAAATACTTTTATTCTCTCCTCTACTTCCTTACTTACTTCTTCAGGAGTACCAAATGGAAGAGTCTTCTGGGTATCTACACCACCACCCCAAAAAGTTATTCTATCACCAAATTGTTCCTTGAGCCATTTAGGCTCCATTCCATATGCTGAAGTTTGTACAGGATTTATTATATCGAGGCCTGCATTAACCAGGAAGGGAAGAATTTTTGCTATAGAGCCGCAGCAATGTTGGAATGTTTTCCAACTTGTGTTTTCGCGAATCCAGCGAAATTGCTCCCTATAAAAGGGCAGATATAATTCTTTAAAATCAGCCGGGGAAATTAGTTCGCTATTCTGAGCCCCAAAATCAAGTCCTTCCAAAATAATGATATCTATATTATCACCCAGAACTTCCTCAAGTAATTTAAGATTTTCCATGACAATCTCTTGCTTTTTATACAAGAATTCTCTTACATATCCTTTATCCAACGCCACCAAGGTAAGAAAATCTGGTAAACTGCCAATAATCCCCAGTCCTGATTTTAACCAAAAACCTGCAATCAATGCCTTATCTGTTTCTTTACGCAGAAAACAGGCGTGGTCAGCCATAAACTCTAGTTCTTCTTCTGTAAGCAGATATTGCTCTCTTAAATTGTCTAATGATGGATACTGAAGTTCCCCACTACTTCGAATTAGGGTCAGGTCGTCAAAATAGTATCCATCTTTAGGCATCTTTCCCACAACCGGGGCTTTGGGATCTCCTCTCTCGTGTAAGAGCCAATTTCCCTTATCATCTATCTCAACGTTAAAGTCACCCGGGACCAATACCGGGGTTCCGTCAAATAGCTTCCATGGTTTATAGTTCTCCCGCTTAATACCAAAGAAAAGAGCAGGTGTCTCTACCGGTAAAACATCTATATGTAGCTTTTTAACTAGATCAATCTCTACTTCTCCTAACATCTGGAAAACATCGTACACTTTAACTCTTTTTTCTTTGAGACCAAGGCGTTGACGCAGACGATGTAGTGGTGCCGCCATTATTCCACTACATATTGTACCCCCCAGGTCAATTGGCACTCGGTCAGGTTCTTTATGTTCAACTGATGCTAAAACTCTCTTTCTAGAAGTCCATTGTTGTGGAGTAGAAGCCATACGAACCTCCCATTTGATTTTAGAATACTCTGATAGAACGGAGTTATAAATTATATAAGGGTGCTAAAAAGCCATTAGAGCTTTATGGATATCTCATGTCTTCCTGGGCCTATTTTGACCTTCGAAAGACGTCCTTCTTGGGTCCAATCCCAGGATTTTCCATCAACAGCCACTTCTTTTGGTTTTTCACAAAAAACCACTATTGTGGCCTGGTCCTTGACTTCAGCCCTTATTTTCACGCACTCTCTTTGATAAAAGGTCTCCTTGATTGCATAGGGCGGGAATAGTTTTTCTACATCGCCTATGATGGCGATACCATCCCTTAACGGAGATAGCGTATGTAGCTCACAGCTTCTGGCGTTCAAGCTTCCAGAGATCGCTTTCACAACCTTCTTGGCCTCTCTCTTAAATGACTTGAAATCGCAGTAACTCTGCATAGGATCTAATGCTACCTCTTCTAAGGGTATATAGTACTCTTGTTTTGAATCGCTTAAGTTGAATACACCCATTAAGACATGCTTTCCAATGTAGGTATAAATCACTAAGGGACTCTTGTCCTCTAAGGGATCTTCGAGATAGCAACTCCTTATCGGAATCGCTGGCCTATCCGGATGTATTAACTCCCCATTTTGGCAACAAATCTTCTGTATAAGCTCGGGGTCGGCCATCTCTGGAGCATCGCCTATGTAGTTCACGCCACAACTCAAGGCATGGGCCAAGAACTCCGGCAGCACATCAGCGTCATGGCAGTACTCAGTAGGAGCGTTCATCCGGTCATGCTCCTTCACTTTTTCATAGGAGTCCTTCGAAGCAAAGTATACGTCAAAACAGGGATAGAGGCCAAAAGCCCACGCAAGTGTGGAGTTGTATGAGTTCTGATATATCTCGTATAGGTCTGGCTTCATTCTAAAGTCATGACCGGTCCTTATAAAGTAAGCGTTCTTGGTCTTAAGGGCCACTGGATATAGTTTACTAGGACACATGCACATCTGCGCCGGGATGTTGTACTCGCCGAAAGATTCTATGACATCTATCAACCACTTCTCCTTCTCTCCTATATGGTTTAGGCTCCTGAACCTGTTTACCTGCACTAGGTTATCTGGCTCAACCCAAATGACCCTGTGCTTCTTGAATTGCCTCGCTATATTGAGCCAGAACTCTTTTCCAGTAGGTATATTGTCCTTCTCGTTCCAGGGATATTTCTGGCAGTAAGACGTATTCTCATCGAAATAGGTAGTCCAGATCCAAAGTCCTATAGGGACTCGCACACTTATTTTCTTGAATCTGTTCGGGAAATCATTCTCATTAGGTTCCAACGCAACAACTCCCCAAATTGAGTTTATGAAGTCTAGGAATTCCTCAGGGCTCGCTTCTTTTAGTTTTTTAGTGAGCTCAGAGACCTCTTCGGGTAAGGGCCATCTCTTGGAGCTCTTATACCACATCACATCTATCTGTAACCACTTCACGGGAATTTTCTTGACCTGGAGGTCATTTAATACTTGGCCAAGTGTTTTCTCATTTAAGAAATTGAAGTAGAACGCTCCATTTGCTGTGGAGTAACCTAAATAGTTGTGGCACTCAGCAGTCACTCCTGGGATTTGCCTGCCATGAAGCTTTCTCAAGAAACCGCCAGCTTCAACTAGTGCCTCGCTGGGGCCCTTGCTTGAATAAAATATCATTACCTGATGTTCAACGGATCCCTTAGGAATCCCAGAAAGTTGGCAGGAGAATTCTCTTTTGTTACCGACAAATTTGGTATCGACGAAATTATCTGCGGGTAAAACCACTAT
Source organism: Candidatus Aerophobota bacterium (assembly GCA_030672445.1). The sequence continues at coordinate 5,301 of DAOVGK010000090.1, read as the reverse complement.
CGTATTTCTCTCGTCGTATAGCCAAAAAGGCAGATATTCGGTACCATCTTCGCTTGCTTTTAAGAGTCGCTTCAAGGCATTTTTCGGTTTCTCCATCCTTATTAGCGGCCATACCCCGCTCTCATCAGTAGATTGTATGGCTGCTACATAAAGACCTTCATTTACTGAATCTTCGGCAAATAACGGAAAATCTATATCTAATGGCCTGCCAGGGGGCTCTATTACGCGAAAGATTGCCAAAATCACTCCCTGGCCATATAACTTGAACTCTACCTCGGCCCTTAATTCACCTGACCACTTTTGCCTGGTCCATTGGTAGCTCCCTAATTTATCAACTCCTGACCCGAGAGAAACTTCATCTAACCTTAAGGAAGACGGAGATAGCTGCCCTTTATCTACCCCGATTCTCCAGCTACAGTTTCTGACCCAAAAACCTTCTCCAAATCCAAAATCGTAACCTTCCGGCCTGCAACGAAATTTGAACCTCTGTGCTTCATCTTCAAAAAGAACGTGCTTGTCTTCTTTGACTATCCTCATAAGACCAGCCTCCCTGTTTTTTGAATTCTTCCAAACAAACGCCCCCTTTAGAAATCGAAATCCATTTATTATGCACTCTCCTTTTTACCTCCTTTCTCTTCTCAAAAACCTGTGAGCTAGAAGAGAAAGAACTATGACTAAACCGTAGACTAATTGAGTCCAAAATCCCGTAAGTCCTGCCGCTATGATTCCGGTTTCCATAAATCCTATAATAAAAGCTCCAAAAAAAGCTCCAAAAACAGTCCCCACACCTCCCCAGGTTGGAGTTCCTCCTATGAAAACAGCGGCTAATGTTGGAAGAAGCATCCCACCTCCACATGTAGGCCAGAAAACTAAATTTACTAAGACAGACATTATTCCAGCAAAGGCAGAAGCAAATCCTACGATTGCAAAGGCGATAATTTTCACCCTATCTACTTTTACTCCCATCATTCTTGCGCTCTCTTTATTATCCCCGGTATAATACACGTGAGCACCAAATCTATGTCGATTTAAAATTAACCAGGAAATAAATGCGAATGCGATAGCCCACAATATCTGAACCGGAAATCCCCCTATTCTACCTACAAAAGTATTATATAGAGGAGTTCCCTTAATTGTTACCAATGCTGCCCCGTGTCCTTGAGTACCAACCATAATGACTCCCCTCCAAAAAAAACTCATTCCTAAAGTTGTTACTAATGAGGAAATGCCGACTTTCGTTACCAGTACACCATTTAAAGCCCCTACAGCACAGCCTATCCCTAAGCCAAAGAGTAAAGCTAAGATAGGGTCTTTTCCAGACAGCAATAAGCTTGTAAACATCCACGCGGAAAGTCCCATTATTGAACCAAAGGAGAGGTCGATCTCTGCACAAACAATTACATATACTAAAGATACAGCTAAAATAATTGTTATGGGAAGCGTGGTGAAAATAGCTTTATAAGCAGCAATACTAAGAAAAACTTTAGGACTTGCAATCATAAATATTATCAAAAGTATTAAAAAAATCCCAAGAATAGCTAATTGTAACTTATATTTACTAAACACAATTGAAATCATTTTATCGCTCCTTTTGTTGATGCTTGGTAGTTCAAGATCTTTGTCAATTATGAGTTTGTCGAGTAATTAACACCCTAAAATATGCCCTTCTTCTAATCAGGTATGTATTAGGGGAGCCGGTCAAAGGCTGTTAAAGAGAGAGTGCTTTTTCCCTCAAGGTTACAACGCAGCCAACGGCGAGAGAGGGAGCAACAGAAAGATAAGAGCTAAATATAAACTTGACGAAATCACCTCTTGCGTAGGATGCCCAGAAAACTGTCTTTACCACAAAATGTTCCCACCTCCAGATTCCTAACTAATTTTTCCAGTTCTGGCGACGGTGTATAATCTACTCATAACATCCTCCAATGATATATCCTCTTTCCTGAATTCTCCCGCAATTTTTCCTCGATCCAAAATGACAAACCTATCCGCTATTGAGTATACGTGATAGACATTGTGAGTTATGAAAATGCAAGATTTTCCTTTGTTTTTTATTTCTCTTACAAAACCCAAAACCTTTTTTACCTCAGAGAGTGATAAAGCCATTGTAGGCTCATCCAAAATAATTAGATCCGCCTTAAAATATAGAACCCTGGATATGGCCACTCCTTCTTCTTCCCCACCAGATAATGTTTCAACAATTGAGTCGGGTGAAAGTCCTGCTGCTGTAAATCCTATTTCTTTCATTAACTTTTCGGTTTCTTTTTTTTGCCTCTCTATTTGGAGAAAACCAAAGCGATTGACTATCTCTCTCCCGATGAAAATATTTCTCCATAACGTTTGTTGCTCAACTAACGCTTTTTCTTGATAAACAGTTTCGATACCAATTTCGCGGGCTCTTCGAGCAGAATAATCTTTTATTTTCTCTCCTTTAATATATATTTCCCCTTTATCTGGAGGGTAAACTCCAGTTAGGATTTTTATCAATGTCGACTTACCCGCACCATTATCGCCTATCAGCCCAACGATCTCATTATAACTTACCTTAAAATTTACCGCATTTAGTGCATTTACTCCTCCAAAAGATTTAAAGACATTTTTCAATTCAGCTAAATATTTTTGAGGCTGTTTCAATGTTTTACTCCCATGAAAAATTGCCACCAGGAGCCCCGCCCCTTATGGGGCGGGGACGACAATATCACCTAATTCCTGCCTTAGCTAAGTCCTCAACAATCTTATAATTCGTTTCGTCTACAATGCCTGCTCCAAGATCAATGTATAAGCCTGACATGCCATATTTTTCCATTAAGCACAGATTAAGAATTGGTAAATATCCCTGAAGATACGGTTGCTGGTCTGATGTTATTTGAACATATCCACTTTTAAAGGCCTCTATAACCGCTGGACTAAGATCAAATCCTATATTGTAAATCTCCCCCGGTTTTTTACCTAACGCTTCCATATATGTTGGTACACACCCGAGCTGCTGTCCACCAGAGTATACTATCATTTTAACATCTGGATGAGAGAGAACGTATCCCGTTAGAGTTGGGATTGCCATCTGCGGATCGGCAGCCCACTCAGGTTTGGCTACAATTCTATCAACAATTAATCCTGCATCTTCCAGAGCCCGAGCTGTGCCCTCTTCTCTTATGTAACGGCCTGGTTGTCCCCAGGCTCCAAAGACCAGTGCTCTATCTCCTTTTTTTAGATGAAGGCAATTGATAGCATATTCACCTAAGTGATAGCCTTGCGGACTTAAATCCGCGCCAGCATAGCCACATCCATATTTTGCCCGAATTTTGGGACAGTCAACATTCTGAAAAGTTACGAAAATTCCTGCTTCTCGAGCTTCAATAACCAGTGGCATAAGCGCATCATCTCCTGGGTGTCCCATCATTGCAATACCATCAGGTTTAGCTGCAATAGCATCTCTAAACTGCGCCGTCATTTTTCCCATACTCCAACCTGAAAATACATAATCCACTTTGCATCCCAAATCGCTTTGCGCATCCATTGCCCCTTTATAAACTATAGAAGCAAAAGCATCTCCCGGGTCCCCTCCGCAAAAGAATCGTATTGTCACGTCCTCAAAATGCTTTTTTTCAGGTGCAGTATACCCCATTGCAGAAAAACCTACACCAAATGCGATAATGGTAGCGATAACCATAAGCATTTTTTTCATTTTAAAACCTCCCGTATAATACGCATGGCTCATTTTTTCTAGACATCGTTCATTTTTCTGTGGAAAGCTCCCAAAAGAGAAACTAATCCTTCAATACTTCTCTCCTGGAAAAGCTTCCCTTTCTCCCACGTTACGGCCTACTTACTTCTCCACCTCCCCTCCGGCCTTATTTTTATCTATCTTTTAAAGACTTATTTACCTTCGGCAACGAAGCCTGCAAGCCAGACCCTATTAAAGCTATCTCTTTTAAAAGAGAAGAAACTAACCTGCCCTCGAAAGAGAGTCCCCCTACACTTTACTCTCCTTGAACGGCTAAATGGTTTTTCGTCAACTTCTCCCTGTCTTTAATTAGCTCATCTATTCCCATTCTGATTAATAAACCTTGATAAACTTCCGTTCCCTTCGATAACTTCTTGACGTCTCTAACTCCTCCTCTTTAATGCTAAATGTCCTGAATTTCAGGTATGAATTTTATTCTAATATATTTTATTTAAGTGTCAAATCCCCGTTTTACAAGACTTTCCCCAAAACTTTTAAAAGGGAGAAATCTCAAAAAGTAAATTTACTTATCTACATTTTGGCGCACCATCCTGTTGGTTCGAGTCCAGTCCGGGGAGCCACCACACCCCAATGTTGATAACAGATCTGGTCCACATAACTCAGTCCACTTACCTTCGATGTAAGTGGAGATCTCCTACCTGTGTGACGGGCAACTCTAGTAACCCCCGAATGTTGTTTTAGCCAATCCTCCTTGAGGAAAAGTACAGAAAAAAATGGACTTGACTATTTTAATACATTTAATACACTAAAAAAACTGAAGTCTAAGGAGAACTGGCGTCAAAGAGGAGAACAGATTACCTAGCCGTAGATAAAGAGGATTTAGGACGAGAGATTATCTTGCAATTGAGGAGAGCATAATCGTGATGCGACCGTTCTGTACGAAGATAACAAAGCTGAGAACAAGGCCAAAGGGAGGTGAGACATTAGACAGGCCACTAGCTGAAGGGACGAGACGGTCCTCCAAGAGATGATCATCCAAATGTTGACTTCTTTTCTTGGAGGTTCTTGAGAGGAATGAAGCATTCCAAAAGAAGAGGAGGAAGACAAATGAAGAAAATATCCTTACGGTCAGTAGCCGTTATTTTGAGTGTGTCCCTGATTGTTGGCCTTTCTCTGGCCAGCGGTCAAGCTCTGGCTAAGGAAGAGTTCATCACAATTCATTGGGCACAGTGGGCGCCGGCTGATTATCTGGAAAAGCTGTCTCGGGATTTTACTGCCGAGACCGGCATCAAAGTAATTGTTGAGCAAACTCCGTGGGAGACGTTCGTGCAGAAATACAATACTGAGCTAATTGCCAAAAGTGACGCCTGGGACATCATCGTCGGTGACAGTCAGGACATCGGAAACAACGTAGTTGGCGGACACTACGTAGATTTGACCACCTGGATTACTGAGCAGCAGGTTGACAAAACCTTTACTCCTGCTTCTCTAACCTATTACGCAGAGTATCCCAAGGGGTCAAAAGAGTACTATGCAGTTCCGTGTGAAGGGGATGCATTAGCCTGGGCATATCGCACAGACCTCTTTGAGGATCCTGACAACATGGCTGCTTTTGA